>CALZBV010000251.1 GCA_945622055.1 uncultured Clostridia bacterium | reverse complement strand
AATACAACGGCTATTGCACAAGCAACGATGCGCAGAAGGAAAATCTTAAGAGAATTATCGATACGGGGGTAAAGGCCGCAACTGCAAATGATATGTATGTCATTATAGACTGGCATATTTTAAGTGATGGAAATCCGAACCAGAACAAGAGTGAGGCTTTGAAGTTCTTTGATGAAATGTCCAAAAAATATGCGGACAACCCGCATGTTTTATATGAGATTTGCAATGAGCCAAATGGCGGTACTTCCTGGTCTGATGTTAAAAAATACGCACTTGAAGTAATCCCTGTAATTCGCAGGAATGCACCGGAGGCTGTTGTTATTGTCGGTTCTCCGACCTGGTCTCAGGATGTGGACCTGGCAGCAAATGACCCGATTCGGGAATATGACAACATAGCCTATTCGTTGCATTTTTATGCAGCCACCCATAAGCAGAGCCTTCGTGACAAGGCGAAAAAGGCTATTTCCAAGGGACTTTGTCTGCTCGTTACTGAATATGGTGTCTGTGATGCGTCCGGAAATGGTGCACTCGATTTACGCGAGGCAAATACCTGGATTGATTTTCTGAATCAGAATGACATTGGTTACATTGCCTGGAATTTATCTAATAAGGCAGAGACCTCATCCATGATTAAGGCAGGCTGCAGTAAGGTAAATGGATTTACCAGAAATGATATGTCTGAGGGCGGTCTCTGGTTCCTTGACATGCTGAAAAAGGAGGCAGGAGGTCTTGGCAGTGAGGGGACCGGAACGACGGAAGCCGGAGAAACGACGACTCCTGGAAAGGAAGAAATAAATACCGGAAATACCGGTGGACAGGGTAATCAGGGTAAGGATTATTCGGTTTACGCAGGCAAATATTTCGTACCGCAGGAGGGCATAAAGGCAGTGGTATCCAATGGTTGGGAGTCCGGTGCAAATGCAGGAATCCAGCTGACGATTACGATTGAGAACAATACCGGTCAGCCGGAGAGTAACTGGGTACGAAAGATTACGATTCAGGATGCGGACAAGGTAACGCTGAAGGATGCATGGAACGTGGTTACAGAATACCGTGATGGTGTAATTACCTTGACTCCGGTAGGATACAATGCGACAATTCCGGCAAACGGAAGCATCGGGGATATCGGAATGATTCTTGAAATAAAAAATTAGGCAGCTGGTTGGAGGCAGGAAATGGGAAAGCAGTATCGTGTACGTGTAAAATCACTGAATGCGAACGGGAATGGAGTCGTAGAATTCAATAACCGCAGGTTTGCGCTAAAGGGTGTACTTCCGGGCGAACTGGTCACAATGGAGCTCGTGTACCATGCAAAGGATACCGGTGCGAAGCTTTGTGAGGTGTTAGAGCCGTCCAAGGAGCGAGTTGCTCCGGCCTGCCGTCAGTTTGGAAGGTGCGGCGGTTGTCAGCTGCTGCATATGAGCCGGACTGCCCAGAGAGAATATAAGCAGAAGGTTTGCGAGACGCTTTTGGGCGAATTCGGTAAGGTTTCCCCGATTCTTACGGCAGAGAATCCGGAATACTACAGAAATAAAGTACATGCTGCATTTTCCTTTGCATCGAGTAAGAAAGGACGGAGCCTAAAAGCAACGCAGGGAGCAAAGCAGCAAGGGGGCAGGATGCGGGGAGAAAATTCCCGAAATACGATTGTATCCGGTATTTTTGAGGAAAATTCCCACCGCGTTGTCCCGACAGAGCAATGTCTGTTGCAGGACCGCCGTGCTGCAGAATACCTGAAAACGGTACGCAGCCTGATGGAGCAGACCCAGACCGCTCCGTACAACGAAGATACAGGAACAGGGACGCTCCGCTATGTATTTCTTCGGTTCGCAAGAGCAACAGGCCAGGTGTTAATGGCACTCGTGACCGGAACGAATGAATTCCCGGCAAAGTCAAGGTTTGCAGCTGAAATCAAAAAAAAGTATCCGGAGATTGTTACACTTGTCCACAATGTTAATCCGGCCAAAAACAGCATGGTACTTGGAAAAAAAGAGACGGTACTATATGGAAAGGGAACGATTGAGGATGTATTGTGTGGCTGTAAATTCCGGATTTCTTCTGCCTCCTTCTATCAGGTAAATCCGGAACAAACGAAGCTGTTGTATGAAACAGCAATCCGCATGGCCGGTTTGACAAAGGAAATGACGGTACTGGATGCCTACTGCGGAATCGGTACGATTTCCCTGATTGCGGCAAAAACTGCGGGAAGGGTCATCGGGGTCGAATTAAACAAAAAGGCAGTAGAGGATGCAATCGTGAATGCCCGTTTAAACGAATGTTACAATGCAGAGTTTGTGTGCGCAGATGCAGGTGATTACATGGTTTCGGCTGCAGAGCAGTCACAGTCACCGGATGTAGTATTTATGGATCCACCGCGTGCCGGAAGTGATGAAAAATTCCTGTCCTCGCTGGTAAAGGCATCTCCAAAAAAAATCGTATACATCTCCTGCAATCCTGAAACCCAGGCACGCGACCTGCGCTATCTGACCGGGAAAGGTTATAAAGTAAAGGAGATATGCCCTGTGGATATGTTCCCGGGGACGGTGCATGTGGAGACGGTATGTTTATTGTCCAAACTCCATGAAGCGAAGCATCATGTGAGTGTAACGTTGGACATGGATGAGATGGA
>CALZBV010000250.1 GCA_945622055.1 uncultured Clostridia bacterium | reverse complement strand
GTAACTGCAGGTCTTACGGTAAATGAAATCCTGGAACGGAGACAGGAAGCAAGAAACGAGCTGGCTGAAACAGCCCGTCAGCTGATTTCCAATATCCGCCGTGTGCTTGACTATTATGCGACGAAGAATCCGGAATCCCAGGTACAGAAGATTTACATCGCAGGTCTTGGTGCGAGTCTGATGGGGCTTACGTCCATGATTGCTTCCGAGCTGCAGCTTCCGACGGAGACGTTGGATGTAACCGAAGGCGTTGTATTTGTGAAGCAGGCGGCTGAGGTTGAGAGCAGAGGTGCAGAGTTCCTTTCCTGCTTCGGTGCAGTGCTTCGCCCGCTTGGACTTCGTTCGCAGCAGGCTATGGCGAAGGCACAGACGAAGCTGGTTACGATAGTTTCTCTTTCGGTCGGCTTCCTTGCGGCAGCAGCTCTTTTGGGAATTGCGCTCGTAACGAAGCTTCAGATTGCTTCCATTGAGAAGGAAAATGAACAGCTCGCGATTGACATTGCAAATCTCGAGGAGATTGAGGAGCTGCAGCGCATCTATCTGGCGAGCCAGGAGGCTGTGACATTTGCAGACGGACTGGAGGATCTTATCTTTACTCCGTCCCAGCAGATTGAGGCTATTCTTACCTCGTTTGAGATGTGCTTTCCGGCACGCTCGGTTGTTTCTTCCATCTCTGTTAATGACGAGCAGATGATGGTTAATGTTGCTACCGTAACGAAGGAGGAGGCAGCAAAGCTGATTATGGCGCTTCGGGAGCTTCCGTATTTCGAGTCTGTCGATGTCAACGGCATCACGGATGAGATTGATGAGCAGACGGACCGTCATGTGGTTTCGTTTACCGTGAATCTGCTTCTTAAGAATTGGAATGATGAGCCGGTTGACGGAGAGGATAATTCAAAGGACGTAACGAACGAAGCTACCGAAAAGGAGGCAAAGTAATATGACAGATAAGAAGAATTCAAACAATTTGGTCGCACTGCTTCTCATTCCGGTATTGATTGTCGGACTTGCCATTCTTGCATATAATTATCTTATTACACCGATGCTGAAGCAGAAGAAGGAGCTTAGTGATAAGAAATATGAATTACAGGTCCGCAAGATTGAGCTACAGAATCTGAAGACACATGAAGAGGAATTTAAGGACGAGATTGAAAAGGCACGTGCTACGGTAAATAAGTCCTTAAACAAGTTCTCCGGCGGAAACAGTCCGGAAAAAAGTATTATCTTTTCCACCAGATTTGAGGAGGATGCAGAGTTTAGTGCTTTTATTGATTCCCTTACGTTTAATCCGAAGGAGCTTGTGACGAGCATGAACCTTCCGATGGTAACGGAAACAGAGGATGGCGGATATTCCATTTCTTATTCGGATATTGAGCTTTATAAGGAGAAGCTTGTGATGTCCTTTAAAGCGGAATATGCAAATCTGAAGAATATCATGGCATATATCAGTGCTTATCATGAGCGTATGAATATCAGCGGAGCTGAGATTTCCTATAATGAGGAAGACGGTGACCTGACCGGTACGATTACGATTAATCAGTATTCTGTAGTTGGCGGTGAGAATCAGTATAAGATGGATGATATTTTTGGAATCCGAAACGGAAAAGAGAATCTCTTTACAAACTAGTACACAAAAATGACGGAGGCAGATGGGATGCGGATGAATAAAAAATTGAATCAGAAGGGTTTTTCCCTCGTTGAAGTAATCGTCAGCATGCTGATACTTTCTATCGTGATTGTATCACTGCTTTCGGCATTTACGAATTCGGCAAAGGCAAACAATAAGACAAAGCTGATTCAGGGAGCGGAGGCGCTTGCTTCCAGCCTGACAGAGTATGTTGAAGCCGGCGGAGAGGATTTTTTAGAGTTTACCTCGTCCTCAAACATTTCTGCTCCGGCAGGTGATCCGGACGGAGAACAGACCTTTCAGCTCAGTAAGGTTTTGATGGGGTATAATTCCTACACGGTAAAGGTAACCAAGGACAATTCTCCGGATAAGTACGACCTCAGCATTAACAAGTATGATGTGATTAAGCTCGGCGACAGTCTGAGCGCATCCATCATGGTGGATGCCAGCGATAAGGGCTGTGATGAAAACGGCGACGGTAAAAATGATATTGATGACCTGGCGCTGAATACGTTTTATACCATGAACCTTGAAGCGATTGATGCAGAGAATACAAGACGGCTCTTAGAAAATCCGACTGCCGAAGAAATTACAAAACCGGGCAGCCAGGAGGCCTTAGAAAATAACGTGGCAAAGGAGATTATCCTTAAGACAAAGGAATATGCAGCCGAAGACAAGATGTCCATTGAGGTTCTTCTACGGTACATTCTGGACGATTCCGTGCTGATTCCTGCATCAGAGAGTCGTGTGCAGGAATATTCCATTTTCACTTCTGAAAAGTATTATTGTGCGGATACCGATAAGACAGAGGTTACGGTGTTAGGCAGTATTTATCTTGCTTATCAGCCTTCTTCCATTGTGAAGAAGCATAGTACGGCAGATATTCGTATCATTGGAGATAACAGCGTGTTTGGTGCAAATGTTTATATTGCACTTCAGGATTTGGGAAAATCAGTTACAGATGCCGTGAACAATGATCTTGCAAGCCGGATGAGCGGAAAATCAACAGTAAAGGTTGATTTTGCAGAACGGTCGGGAATCCCG
>CALZBV010000249.1 GCA_945622055.1 uncultured Clostridia bacterium | reverse complement strand
AGCACACGGCTGTTAACCGTGGGGTTGTTGGTTCGAGCCCAACTCGGGGAGCTTTTTCGTATTATAAAATATGGCGACATAGCCAAGCGGTAAGGCGTGGGTCTGCAACACCCTGATGCATCGGTTCAAATCCGATTGTCGCCTCTTTTAAGAGCCTTGAAAATCAATGTTTTCAAGGCTTTTTTGTTTGCGCACCATGGGGGCGTTCTAACGGGTGCAAGCCCCGAACAGGCCCGGGGAGTGGGAAATGCATAGCTGAACAGTAAGGGTGTCCATCGTGAGGTGGAATCCGAAGGAAGCCGTGGGCAAATATCTGGTCCGACGGACAGAAATCACATATTTTTCGAAATATAAAAAATGTGGCATTGTTACTCTGTATATGATATAATAAAAACGTAGTGAGGATATGCAAGCTTGCTTGCAAAATCCGAGCGGAGTGGGAGATCATGAACGGAGTTCATGATATACGAAAGGTACATAAATAATCCATTATTTTCAAAAAAGAGGGATAGGAAATGAACCAGCATGCAAAGAAAATGATAGCTCCAATTGTGGTAACTGTACTCATAATACTGTACTAGTGTGTATATTTTGGGGTGTTGGCCAGTTTGATTGACGGAGTTTGGAAGATACTGGTCGGAATTATACCTCTGCTTTTGGCAATAGTGATGATTGGTGTATGTGTACAAAGAATAAAGGAAATCAAAGGAGGAGAGGAAGATGATCTTAGTAAATACTGATTACATCAGTGGAAAGGAACTTGAAATGCTTGGACTTGTAAAGGGTAGCACGATTCAGTCCAAGAACATCGGAAAGGACATTACACAGGGGTTTAAGACATTGGTTGGTGGTGAGCTGAAGGCCTATAATGAAATGATGAATGAGGCAAGAGCCCTTGCGACGAAGAGAATGGTTGAGGAGGCTACTGCACTTGGAGCGGATGCAATTGTAAATATCCGTTATTCATCTTCTGCAGTATTACAGGGAGCTGCAGAGGTAATCGCTTATGGTACTGCAGTAAAGTTTATGAATTAAGCAGATTGGATTTTTACTGGAATTTACGGAAGCACTGATTATTTCAGCGCTTACAAATATCAGACAACAACAGGCGCAGCTTTCCCAAAAGCTGCGCCTGTTGTTTCATCTAAGAGCAATAGAAAAACTTCAATTACTCTTCCATTGCCTTACGAATAGCGGCAAGAAGCTCATCATAGGTCTCATAAGCCGGAAGATTCGGGTTATCTGCCTTGATTTTGTCGGTGCTCTTAAAGAGGAAGCCGGCCTTACTTGCGTTAATCATACCAAGGTCGTTGTAGCTGTCACCGCTTGCAATGGTTTCGTAGCCGATAGACTGAAGTGCCTTAACCGTGGTGTACTTGGACTTTTCGCATCTCATTTTGAAGCCGGTGATTTCGCCGTTATCGGCAACTTCGAGGGAATTGCAGAAAATGGTCGGCCAGCCAAGCTTCTTCATAAGAGGAGTAGCAAACTGGGAGAAGGTATCACTGATGATGATTACCTGACAGAAGCTGCGAAGCTCATCAAGGAACTCCTTTGCACCCGGAATCGGGTCAATCTTTGCAATGGTATCCTGAATTTCCTTCAATCCGAGACCGTGCTCCTTTAAGATACCAATACGCCATTTCATAAGCTTATCATAATCCGGTTCGTCACGGGTAGTCTTCTTTAATTCCGGGATGCCACTTGCCTCCGCAAATGCAATCCAGATTTCCGGTACTAATACGCCCTCAAGGTCTAAGCAGGTAATATACATTTCAAATCCTCCTATGTTTTGGTTTTGTCAGTAGTTCATAATCTGTCACTGCGCTCGGATATTTACAAGCAGGCTTGCAAATCCTCACTTCGTTTGTTTTCATTATACCAAGTCGCCGGCGCAACGGCAAGCCCTTGTTTACAATTTGTTTTGCTACTTTTTCATAAAATAGCAGTTTTACTGAAATAGAAGTTTTACTGGAGGAGCTTACGATGGTTCCCTGGGCTTTTGGTGATTCAGAAGGTGCCGTGTTATTTCCAAATAAGCCCTCCGGCACTGCGGGTATGCTTGTTTTTTGGGGGATTTGGGGATATAATAGGAATAACAATGCACTCTGGGGAAACAGCCGTAAGAGTATTTTTCTTGAATTGCTATTGATTGGGGGAGAAATTTTATGGAAGACAAAATTGAAAAACTGACGGAGCTTATTCGGCATAGTAATAACATTGTGTTTTTTGGTGGAGCGGGAATCAGTACGGCGAGTGGAATTCCTGATTTTCGAAGCTCAAATGGGTTGTACAGTAAAAAGCTGAACCGGAACTTCACGCCGGAACAGACGGTTTCGCATACCTTTTTTGTCCGTTATCCGGAGGAGTTTTATGATTTTTATAAAAAAAATCTGATTTATCCGGAGGCGCGCCCAAATGCCTGTCACGCGGCACTGGCAAAGCTGGAGCAGATGGGAAAGCTGAGAGCTGTGGTAACCCAGAACATTGATGGGCTGCATCAGGCTGCCGGTTCCAAAAAAGTGTTTGAATTGCATGGTTCGGTACATCGAAACTTTTGTACCGGTTGTCATAAGTTTTATGCTGCGGATTTTATTCTGGCATCCGAAGGAATCCCGGTATGCGAGGTCTGTGGAAAAACGGTGAAGCCGGATGTGGTATTGTACGAGGAGGGACTCGATGAACAGGTACTTTCAGGTGCCATCAGAGCGATTTCC
>CALZBV010000248.1 GCA_945622055.1 uncultured Clostridia bacterium | reverse complement strand
TCCGGAAAGCAGAACCTCCGGAACTTTCTTGCCTTCGTATTCTTCCGGTCTCGTATACTGCGGATACTCCAGAAGGTTATCCTGAAAGCTCTCAAATTCTGCGGAAACCTCATTATTCAGCACACCCGGAACAAGTCTCGATACCGCATCAATCATCATCATGGCCGGGAGCTCACCTCCGGTCAGTACATAGTCCCCTGCAGAAATATAATCTGTTACAACCATCTCCAATGCACGTTCATCAATTCCTTCGTAATGACCGCAAAGAAAGATTAAGTCCTCTTCTTTTGCCCATTCTTCTGCTTTTTTTTGATTGAATACGTCGCCCTGCGGTGTAAGGTAAATCACCTTTGTCTTCTCCCTGCGTTCCTCAGGAATAAAACCTTTTACATAACGGCAGGTACGAACCACCGGTCCGGGAGCAATTACCATTCCGGCACCACCCCCATATGGATAATCATCCACTCTTTTATGCTTATCCTCGGAAAACTCCCGGATATCTACGGCCTTTACCGACAAAATGCCTTTGTCCACAGCCCGTCCGATGATACTGGTATTCAAGCCCTGCTCTACCATATCCGGAAATAACGTCATTACATAAAAATTCATCCTATCACCATTTCATCAGATTTCATTACATTATGCCCCTATAGACCTGCAGGCATTCCATTTACCGATACACATAAAACTTTATAAATCCAGCAGCCCCGGAAGAATATGAATCGTAACCTTCTTTTCTTCCAAAGAAATCTGCTTTACACAATCATCAATATACGGCACAAGAAAGGTATCTCCGTCCGGCTTTTTAATCTCAAAAACATCGTTTGCACCGGTCTTTAAAACCTCAACAAGCTCTCCAAGCTCCTCTCCTTCATCAGAAACACAGGAAAGTCCAATCAAATCACAAATAAAGAATTCATCCTTTTTGAGCGGAACCGCATGTTCGCGATCAATCAGAATATCCTTGTTTCTATATAAATTAGCCTGGTCCATATCGTTAATTTCCTTCAGCTTCAGAATTACCATCTGCTTAAAAAACTTTACGCCCTCTATGGTCACCGGCATCAATTCTTTTCCCAAATCCAGATACACGGTTTTTAATTTTTTGAAACGCGAGGCATCATCCGTGGTCGGAAATACCTTTACTTCACCTCTTACACCATGCGTTGTCGTTATTACACCAACGCGGAGCATTTCCTCATTTTTCATATGATTTTCCTTTCAATGCAATCTGGGGTTGTCACAAAAAACAGCACGCAATTGTTCCAAACACCCTCCATGTACACCAAAGGGCTGCTTACCCCGAAGGCCGGTTCTCCCGTCCATCAGACTAAACAGCCCTTTGTACTGGCATTATTGTAGTATTTCAACGACTACCTTTTTGTCGTCTCCGGCAGCTGCTGATTTCACAACGGTCCGAATGGCTTTTGCAATACGGCCTTGTTTGCCGATTACCTTACCCATATCCTCCGGTGCAACCCTCAGCTCCACAACAATCGACTTTTCGGTTTCAGTCTCAGTAACCTCGACTGCGTCCGGATGATCTACAAGTGCCATAGCAATAACTCTTACTAACTCCTTCATTACTACACACCTTGCCTTTCCGGGAACGGGTAACTATGTACCCACACATCTGAATTACTTCTCAATACCTGCCTTCTTTAATAACTTAGCAACGGTCTCAGTCGGCTGTGCACCGTCAGCAAGCCACTTCTTTGCAACCTCTTCGTTTACATTGAAAACGCTCGGCTCCTTGGTCGGATCATAGATACCGATCTCATCGATGAATCTTCCGTCACGCGGGGATCTGGAATCAGCAACAACGATTCTATAGAAAGGTGCCTTCTTCTGACCCATTCTCTTTAATCTGATCTTTACTGCCATTTGTAATTTCACCTCCTTAAGATTAACTATCTATTACAGGAGCAAAAACTCCTTGTAACCACTAAAAACCGAAAGGCAGCTTAAATCCTTTCCTGCCTTTGCTTCCCATCATACCGGAAAGCTGTTTTAACATCTTCTTCTGACCTTCCATCTGTTTTACAAGACGGTTTACCTCAGAAATATCAACGCCTGCACCATTTGCAATTCTGCGCTTTCTGGAAGGATTCAGAAGTGCCGGATTCGAACGCTCCTCCTTCGTCATGGACTGGATTATCGCAATCATGCCCTTGAACATATCATCATTCAACTCAACGCCCTTTAACTGACTGCTCATGCCCGGAAGCATTCCCATAATCTGATTGATTCCACCCATCTTTTTCATCTGCTCGGTCTGTTCCAGCAAGTCATTGAAATCAAATTCCGCCTTTTTCAGCTTCTTTTCCATTTCCTTTGCTTTGCTCTCGTCAAACTCCGCCTGTGCTTTATCAATCAAAGTAAGAATATCACCCATTCCCAGAATACGGGAGGCCATACGGTCCGGATAAAACTGCTCTAAATCCGTAAGCTTTTCACCGGTACCCGCAAATAAAATCGGTCTTCCGGTAACAGAGCGGATGGAAAGTGCCGCACCACCACGGGTATCACCGTCCAGCTTGGTAATGATAACACCGGTAATTCCGATTTCCCTTTCAAAGGTTTCCGCTACGTTTACCGCATCCTGACCGGTCATTGCATCCACCGTAAGAAGCGTGTTGGTAACCGTAACATTTTCTTTTATTTTCTTAAGCTCCTCCATCATATCCGCATCAATATGCAGACGTCCGGCGGTATCGATAATAACGACATTCAGATTGTTTTTCTTTGCATGCTCCAGTGCTGCTTTTGCAATGTCCACCGGATTGTTTTTTCCACCCATGGAGAAAACCGGTACTCC
>CALZBV010000247.1 GCA_945622055.1 uncultured Clostridia bacterium | reverse complement strand
GGTATTTCCTGCCTCGTCAAGGTAAAAAGCGTCATTTTGTTCAATTCCGGTAAGGGTGGCGGCAGAGAAGCCGGTTCCGATTTCAAACCCCTTTACGGCACCAATGGAGAGCATCGCCATAGCCAGGCGGGCATCAAATTTATCAAATACCGGGTCGCCGAGTCCGACCGGAAGTCCACGAAGAATACATTCAATCGTTCCACCGGAGGAATTTCTTTCTGCACGAAGCTGTTTTAAGAAAGCTTCTGCCTGGGTGGAAATCGCAGCATCCGGAAGATTTAACGGACTATTATCACGTGCGGCTATAAGCTCGGAAAGCGGCATGGTCTCTGCAAGATATGCGTCCTGTGAACCACAAAAGAAGTGGTGAATGGATTTGGCATAGGCACATACGGTAATGCCGAGTTCGGAAAGAAGTGCCTGTGCTACGGCACCGGCAGCAACACGGCCGGCGGTTTCTCTGCCGGAGGAGCGTCCGCCACCACGATAATCATGGAAGCCGAATTTTTTATCAAAGGTGTAATCTGCATGACCCGGACGATAATAGGTTGCTATTTCACTGTAATCTGCAGAGCGCTGGGTTTCGTTCCGAATCATCATGGCAATCGGTGTTCCGGTTGTTTTTCCTTCAAAAATTCCGGATAGAATTTCAACTGCGTCAGCTTCCTTTCGTGGCGTAGCAAATGCATTCTGGCCCGGACGACGACGATTCAGAAATGTCTGTACATATTCCCCGGAAAGCGGAATTCCGGCAGGACACCCGTCCACAACGACGCCAAGCGCAGGACCGTGTGACTCTCCAAAGGTTGTTATTTTAAAATGAGTTCCAAAGGTTGAACCGCTCATAGAACACCTCCCAAAAATGTTATTGCTATTGTAGCGTATCTTAAAAAAAAAAGCAATATTTTAGGAGCAGAAATTCATAAGGAAAGAGGGAAATTACTTGATTTTCGGAAGCAATATAACATCTATAGAGGAAAAAACCAAACAACAGATTATGGTTTTTGGCTTATCGAAAGAATTATACTGAACAGGGGAGAGTGGTGTTTTTGTGAGAAACAGGTTTTAGGAAGAAAAAAGGCACACTCGAAATTCAGAAATACAGAGGTGAGGAAGCCGGATGACAACGGAATTGAAAAAACAGATTGGAAACAGGATACGGGAATATCGGACAGTACATGGGATGAATCGTGAAAGATTTGCTGAGCAGATGGATTTATCTCCGCAATTTCTTGCGGATGTGGAAAACGGAAAGAAAGGTCTTTCTGCAGAAAGCCTGTACAAGATTTGTCTGCGTGGAAAAATATCTGCGGATTATCTTTTGTTTGGAAAGCTGCAGCAATATGAGCATATGTCCCCGGTGGAATCACTTCTGCAGGAAACACCGAGCAAATATCTGGACCGGTGTGCAGAAATTATTCGCATTGTTAATGGAATTGTGGCCGACAAGTCTGCAGTGGATAGGAATACGAAGCACGAAAATGAATAGCTGGGAAGCGCAAAGGAGAGTGTATGAACGACCCCTTTTTATCGGAATTAATTCGGTAAAAGGGGTGTTTTAAATTTCGTGGGAGGAATGTGGGAGAATTAGAGAGTTTTTGTTCATTTTATGAAGAAATAAATCATATTTTTGTAAATCCCTTGCTTGCGAAAAATGCCAATTTGTAGTAAAATTATGTAAATGTGACCTAATTGATAGAAAGTTATGCGAATTAAAGGAGAGTAATATGGCTGAGTTAAGATATCATACCCCTGCAGGCTGGAGCTGGGAGCGTGCATTCCCGATAGGCTGCGGAACTTTAGGTGCCATGATTTACGGTGGATATGATTCGGAGCATTATCAGATGAATGAGGATTCCATCTGGTTTGGCGGTCCGTTGTACCGCGTGAATCCGGATGCGCGTCCGAATCTGGATAAGGTTCGTCAGCTGATTTCTGACGGTAAAATCAGCAGTGCAGAGCGTCTTCTGAAGATGGCGTTTTCGGCGGTTCCGCAGAGTGAGCGTTCTTATCAGACTGCCGGAGAATTTTATCTTGATTTTCTTGGAAGTGTTTCGGAGCCGGAGGAGTTTTCACGTGTACTTGACCTTGAAACTGCGGTCCATACGGTAACGGTACGTGATAAAAAGTCCGGAATTACATATAAGAGAGAGGCATTTGCTTCCGTAAAATATAATTGTATTGTAACCAGAATTACGGCTGACCGTCCGAAAAGCGTTTCCGTGAGTGCGCTTATCAATCGTGAAGGCTTTTGTGACCGTTCCTTTCGGGTGGGGGATTGCTCGTTTTATTCCGGAAATCTCGGAAAAGGTGGAAACGATTACTGCTGTGGTATTAAGCTGATTGCGAAGGGTACAGAGGTTTCTTCTCTGGGAGAGCATCTGATTGCCGAGCAGGCAGATGAGGCAATTGTATTCTGGTCTGCCGGAACGACGTTTCGGCATGAGAATCCGGAGGAATATGTAAAGAACTGTCTGGAGGCGGCAGCAGAGGCTGATTATGACGAGATGCTTTCTGCGCATAAGCGTGAATACCGGAGCTATTTCGGAAAGGTATGCTTTTTACTGGGAGCAGAGGAGAATGCCCCATTTGAGTTAGAGGATAGTTTTCAAAAGCTTTCCGAAGGCGTGACAGAGAATCGTCTGATGAAGACGTATTTTGACTTTGGCCGTTACCTTCTCATTTCCTCCAGCCGTCCGGGCTCCCTGCCGGCAAACCTTCAGGGAATCTGGAATAAGGACCACACGCCGGCGTGGGGGTCTAAGTACACGATTAACATCAATACAGAGATGAATTACTGGCCGGCGGAGCTGTTTGGTCTTTCGGACTGTCACCTGCCTTTGT
>CALZBV010000246.1 GCA_945622055.1 uncultured Clostridia bacterium | reverse complement strand
CACTCATAACCGCATAAATACCGCCTGCTGCGTTTAAATCCTCCATGTAAGTACGTCCTGCCGGAGCCAGATGACATAGATTCGGGGTCTTTGCACTGATTGCATTTGCAATATCAACATTTAACTCAACTCCTGCCTCATGTGCAATAGCCGGAAGATGTAACATACTGTTGGTCGAGCAGCCAAGCGCCATATCCATCGTAAGTGCATTCATAAATGCCTTCTCCGTCATAATATCGCGTGGACGGATATTCTTCTCCAAAAGCTCCATTACCTTCATACCGGCATGCTTTGCAAGACGGATTCTCTCGGAATAAACTGCCGGAATCGTACCGTTTCCGCGTAATGCCATACCAAGCACCTCCGTCAGGCAGTTCATGGAGTTCGCTGTATACATGCCGGAACAGGAGCCACAGGTTGGACATACATTTTCCACATAATACTCTAACTCTTCCTCAGACATCTTTCCTGCCGCATGTGCACCAACTGCCTCAAACATACTGGAAAGACTGGTCTTTTCTCCATGTACACGGCCTGCAAGCATCGGTCCGCCACTGACAAAAATCGTCGGAACATTAATCCGTGCTGCTGCCATCAGAAGTCCCGGAACGTTCTTATCACAGTTCGGAACCATTACAAGAGCATCAAACTGATGCGCCAGTGCCATAGCCTCGGTAGAATCTGCAATGAGATCACGGGTCACAAGAGAATACTTCATTCCGATATGTCCCATCGCGATACCGTCACAAACAGCAATTGCCGGAAAAACACGCGGAACGCCACCTGCCATTGCAACGCCAAGCTTTACCGCCTCAACAATCTTATCCAGATTCATGTGTCCCGGAACAATCTCATTATATGAACTGACGATACCGACCAGTGGCTTGCCCATTTCCTCTTTTGTTAATCCCAGTGCGTTAAACAAAGATCTGTGCGGTGCCTGAGTAGCACCGGATTTTACTGCATCACTCTTCATAATCGAATCGCCTTCCTTTTTCTTTTCGTTAATAAAACCGTATTCTTACAAGTTATTACATCATTGCACTAAAGCAATTTGTGTTAGTATAACAGACTGGCAGAAAAAAGTCAATAGCGCGGCACCTCTCATTCTGCGTCATTTTTCCTTCTTAATAAGAACAATCCAAGTAAAATCATCCCCGGAAGAACTACTGCGGCAAGAATTCCCTTTCGCAGGTCATCTCCAAAGTATCCGGAAACCTGTCCAACCAGCGTTGGTCCAAAGGAGCATCCGAGATCGCCTGCCAATGCAAGTATCGCAAACATTGCAGTTCCTCCTCTTCGTATCTTTGCACCGGCAAGGCTAAACGTTCCCGGCCAGAAAATACCGACGGAGAATCCACACACGGCACACCCTGCCAGCCCAATTACGGGAGCAAAGGAAAAAGCGACCATCAGATAGCCAGCCACGCAAAGCAACGCAGAATAAACCATTGCACGCACCAAATCGAGCTTTTCACTCAGCTTTCCGTAAAGAACACGGGCAAATCCCATGGCAATTGCAAACATCATTGTTCCAAGCAAATCACCGATTGTCTTATCCGTCTGAAGCATTTTTTCTACAAACGTGGAAGTCCATTGGCTTATTGCAAGCTCACTTCCTCCGGAGCCAACCATGATCAGCAGGAAAATCCAGAACATTCTTCGGGAAAACAATTCACGAAGAGAGAGTGCCTTCTCCCCCTCAGGCAGCATAGAAGCAAGCGGAACCCTGAGAAATAAGAAAGCATTGCAAAACGGAATAACAGCCCACAAAACAGCAAGTATTCTCCAGTTTTCAATTCCGAAGGCAAAGAAAAACAGCGTAGAAAACAAAACCACACCCGCCTGTCCCCAGCTGTAAAAGGAATGCAGGATACTCATTGCACCCTTCTTGTTCTCATTCGGACAAGCCTCCACAATCGGACTGACCAATACCTCCAAAAGCCCTCCGCCGACTGCATACACTGCGACTGAAATGAGTAATCCCCAAAAAGGCGACGGCAGCAGCTCCGGAAGAACTGCCATGCAGCAAAGCCCGGAGGCCGAAAGAATATGTGCCATAAAAATAGCCGCACGCGTGTTCATTTTCCCGGCAAGACCGGCCGCCGTCAAATCTACAAGCAGCTGGATTCCAAAGTTAAAGGTAATCAGAAACGTAATCATTGACAGCGGAATGTTATACGTATTCTGAAAGGTTAAAAACAAGAGCGGGGCAAAGTTGTTCACAATTGCCTGAACAACATACCCCGTAAAGCTGGCATACATTGTATGCTTATAGGTAAACTTCACTATTTTTCCTCCCTAATCACAAAAGAACTTCGAAACTACCTTTGGAAGCTCCGCAAATTCTGTAAGCACTGCGTCCGGCTCCGGAACCTTTCCAAACCCGTAGGACGCATGAATAAACGGAAGCCCAGCCTTTTTCGTTGCATTATAGTCGCCAAGGGTGTCGCCGACATACACTGCCTTTGTCAGGTGATTCCGTTTCACTATCAAAGAAATGTTATCACCTTTTTCTAAAAATGTTCTGCCCCACATCTCAATGTCATCAAATAACTGCTCAAACCGGTTTACCTTGAGGAAACACTGGACATAACCGTCCTGACAGTTACTTACGATATAAAGGTGATAATCCTTTTTAAGCTCTGTCAAAACCTGCCAGAGCCCCGGATATAGCTTGGCACCGTGCTCCAGAAGGTAGCGGTCTTCCTCCTCACAAAGCTCCGTAAGAATCTTTTTTCTGACCTCAAGCGGCTGGTCCGGCAGCATCAAAAGCATAATGTCGTCCATTGATTTGCCCATATATCCCTGCATATCCTCTGCCGTAATCCTGCGATGAAGCTCCGGGT
>CALZBV010000245.1 GCA_945622055.1 uncultured Clostridia bacterium | reverse complement strand
ACACTTTTGATGGCAGTACTGGAAAAACGCCTCGGAATCTCCCTGGCCGGCTGTGACGCATATGTGAACGTTGCAGGTGGAATGAAGGTAACAGAGCCGTCGCTTGATCTGGCGGTGATTCTGGCACTTTTGTCGAGCTACCAGAACCGGCCGCTTCCACCACGTACTGTAGCGTTTGGTGAGGTAGGCCTGACCGGAGAAATCCGTTCGGTCAGCATGCACGCGGCGCGGATTGCAGAAGCAGCCAAAATGGGGTATCGTACCGTTGTGGTTCCTTGCTTTAAGCGGGTTCCGGGCGAGAAACAAACCGAAGGAATCCAAATCGTAGAAGTACGGACGGTACAGGAGGTGCAGGATTTCCTGCGGAATATATGAGTAGAAAGAAACGGAGGTGCGCCGGAGCATGAAAAAAAGAAGAAAGCTGATACTGGCAGGCTGTGTGGGACTGGTATTGGTGCTGGGAGCCGGCGGATTGCTTGCGGTCAAAAAGATCCGGGCAGCCGGTGGACTAAACTATCTGTATAACAGCAAACACCCGACACAGGGGGATTTGCCGGTAGAATACAACGCACAGGCGGCAAAGGGAGCAGACGGTTCGGTTAAACCGACGGAGGATACGCTTCCCGCAAAGCTTGGCATTACGGAAAAGCTGCGCTATACAGTAAACGGAGAGCAGGTTGTGGAGACCGGACCGGCCGCTTACCTTCGAAAGGAAAAGATTTCCTTTTCGGGAGAGCAGATTCGTGGAACAGTGGAAGGCATTTTTACCTTCCGGGGCAATTATTCCCGCAGCCTTTCCTCCTATGGAACAGCAGAGGTAAAGAGTGAAAAATTAAACGAGAGCTGGTCTTTTCGGACCGGACGTCTGTTAAAATCCAACGGGAAGGATTACTGGTCAGGAAACGGCTGGACCGGACAGCCTCTGGTCATTCGCTGGCCGGAGGAAACGAAGCAGGTCATGAATCTTTATCCGGACAAAAAGGAGAAGAAGGACTTTACTGAGGTAATTTATTCCGGCATGGACGGATATGTTCATTTTCTTGATCTTTCGGACGGAACCGAAAGCCGTCCGGCGATACATGTCGGCATGGTATTTAAGGGAACGGCGTCACTTTATCCGACCGGGATTCCGCTTCTGGTGCTTGGTTCAGGCGATTCCCAGCCGGGCATGTACGGAGAAAATGTCAGCCCGCGTGCTTATATTTACAGTCTGATTGACGGAACGAAGCTGTATGAATTCGGAATGAACGATGAGCTTGCACCGCGTACGTTTCATGCCTTTGACAGTTCTCCGGTGATTGATGCGAAGACGGACACGCTCTTTTATCCGGCGGAAAACGGAGTGCTGTATTCCATGAAGCTGAATACAAACTACGACCCGGCTGCCGGAACACTCACCATTGCACCGGAGGAGTTTGCTGACTATACCTATTCCGCGGAGCGTGCAACGGAGGAGGCGTATACCTGGGGAATGGAAAATTCCGCCACTGTGCATGACAATTATCTTTATGTCGGTGACAATGGCGGCGTGTTCTATTGTCTGGACGTAAATACGATGCACATGGTCTGGGCGCAGGATTTGTGTTCAGATGTCAATTCCTCCCCGATTTACTCTGAAGAAGAGGACGGAAACTTTATCTATACCGCAACAACGCTTACGGAGGCAACAACCGATGGGCATTCCATTGGAAATGTAGCGATTTATAAGCTGAATGCCGCCAACGGCAGGATTGTCTGGAAAAAAACGTTTGAATGCCATAATGTGGATGGTGTAGAGGGAGGCATCCTGGCAACCGGGGTGCTTGGAAGAGAATGCATAGAAGGGCAGATTATTTACTCGGTATCCCGAAGCCCGAAGCTTTCCTCGGGTATCCTGATTTCTCTCGATACCAAAACAGGAGAAACTGTGTGGAAGCAGGAGCTTTCCCGTTATGCATGGAGTTCCACCGCGACAATGTATACGAAGGATGGACGGGCTTATCTGATTCAGTGCTGTGCAAACGGAACGGTGCTTCTGATGAACGCTGCGAACGGAATGATACTTGACCGCCTGGAGCTTGCGGCAACGCTTGAGGCAACCCCGGCAGTATTTGAAAATACAGTTGTCATTGGAACGAGAGACCGGCGAATTGTCGGAATCACGGTAGAATAGAAAGGAGGAGGCATGAAGAACGGAAAAGCAAAACTTGTGGCGACGATTGCCGCCCTCCTGATTTTACTGGCAACGGCGGCGTTTTTGGGTGGACCGTCGGAGAAAAAGAGCAGTAGTCTTTGCACCACACAGGATTTGAATCAGAAGAAGCTCGCCGGCATTACCGGAATGCGGATTTCGGAGGAAAATGCCGGGGTGTTTTTTGAAACCCTGCTCGGTATTTCCCTTTCGGGCTATCATGCGGTGGATACGATGCCGGAGCTTATGTATGAGCTGAAAAGCGGACGTGCGGATGCCATCTGGTGTCCGGATGTGACGGCACGGTATCTGCTCCATACGGAAGAGGGGAAGGAGCTGGTTTCTCTTACGGCACCGAAGGATACGGCCCAAAGTGCGGAAAATGGCGGCAGACTGGAGTTTGCGCTTGCACTTCGCCCGGAGGAGGAGACACTTTGTACCGAGCTTTCTGCTGCTATCCGTGAGATGCAGGCAGATAAGACGCTTGAGAAGCTTTTGGTTGCTTATGTTGAGGCGGACACCCCGATGGACTTTTATGCGGATGAGAAGGGCAGCGGGAGGAAGCTGTATGTTGGTGTGACAGGCACGCTTCCGCCACTTGACCGTTTCGATAAAAACGGGGTTCCGTGCGGATTTTCCCAGGCCTTTCTTTCGGAGCTGGCAGGACATACCGGGTACCGGTTTATTCCGGT
>CALZBV010000244.1 GCA_945622055.1 uncultured Clostridia bacterium | reverse complement strand
GCAAAATCCACCTCCGGTTCTTCCTCAGGCTTTTCTTCCTCCTCCCACATGGATTTATGCTTTTTCAACTCGTTCTTCGCCTGCATTTGTGCCATCATCTGCGCCTGCTTTGCCATCGTATATATCTTCGCATCATACTCCATCAGCTTTTTCTCATCCGATGCCGGCACAATATCCCCCTTGCACATATTGCGAAATACCGTCATAATCTTGGCTTCCTCCGCAAACATTTTCTCGGCACCCTCTTTTGCCTTCCGGGCATTCTCTGTGTTTATCTCTTGCTCCAGAAGCGCCATATAACCCTTCCGGTCCAACTCCATCTGCTTTTGTGCCTCCAAAGTCAACACCAGAATATCCCCATTTTCTTCTGTGCGATAAGCAGTCATTGGCTTGTCTTCCCTGACTGCCTGCTCTGCAATGTTCTTATTTACCTTATATGCTTCATACCGATGCACATAGCCCGAAAAATCCGGAATGATTCCTTTCATACCATCAGCCTCCCCTTTCGTCTATATGCTATTTATCGTCAGATTTTACAAAAAAATAAGGATACATACCGGCAAAGCAACAAAAAAGAGAGTCACTCATTCGAATGACTCTCCAGATATTCCAAAAACAGACTTTCCCTTAGTGGTGGAATAAACGAATTCCGGTAAAGCACATAACCATGTTGTGCTTATCTGCAGCTTCGATAACAAGGTCATCTCTCACAGAACCACCCGGCTGCGCGATATACTTAACACCACTGCGGTTTGCACGCTCTATGTTGTCGCTGAACGGGAAGAATGCATCTGACCCCAGTGCAACCTCCGTCATAGTGTCTAACCATGCACGCTTCTCCTCTTTGGTAAATACCTCCGGCTTCGTCTTGAAGATATTCTCCCATGCGCCATCTGCAAGAACATCCATATAATCCTCACCGATATACAGGTCAATTGCGTTGTCGCGGTCTGCACGGCCAATCTTATCGAGGAACGGAAGATTTAATACCTTCGGATTCTGACGAAGATACCAGTTGTCGGCCTTGCTGCCTGCAAGTCTGGTACAATGTATGCGGGACTGCTGTCCGGCACCGATACCGATTGCCTGTCCGCCCTTTACATAGCATACAGAGTTAGACTGCGTATACTTTAACGTAATCAGGGAGATGATGAGGTCAATACGTGCTGCCTCCGGAAGCTCCGTGTTTTTTGTTACAAAGTTGGAAAGAAGCTCATCATCAACCTTGAGCTCATTTCTTCCCTGCTCAAAGGTAATGCCGAATACTTCCTTACGCTCCAATGCCTTCGGAACATAATCCGGATCAATCTGGATTACGTTGTAGGCACCCTTCTTCTTTTCCTTTAAAATAGCAAGTGCCTCCGGGGTATAGCCCGGTGCAATCACACCATCGGAAACCTCACGCTTAATGATACGTGCGGTACATTCATCACAAACATCAGAAAGGGAAATGAAATCACCGAAGGAGGACATCCGGTCAGCGCCTCTTGCTCTTGCATACGCACTGGCAAGCGGTGTAAGCTCGCCCATATCATCTACCCAGTAAATTTTTCTCTCTACGTCCGTCAACGGAAGTCCTACTGCTGCACCTGCCGGGGAAACGTGCTTAAAGGAGGTTGCTGCCGGGAGACCGGTTGCCTTCTTTAACTCTCTTACCAGCTGCCAGCCGTTGAATGCATCAAGAAAATTGATGTAGCCCGGTCTTCCGTTTAATACCGTAATCGGAAGCTCCCCATTTTCCATATAAATTCTGGACGGCTTCTGATTCGGGTTACATCCGTACTTTAACTCAAATTCGTTCATGTTCGTATCTCCTTATTTTGTATTCTTGTTCACGATTCTGGTCTCATAGGTACCATCCTCAATGCTGATATAGCGAACAAACAGGGAAACCTTGTTGTCAGCATTTAAGCTGTTCCAAAGAAGCTCTGTGTATGCATCGATATCATCTGCAGCATCAACCAACTTTGGCTCTCCCTCAAAGCTCGGAAGCGGATTGCCGTCACCCATGTACGTATGAATGAAATGAGCTTCTCCCGCCTTCGGTGAAGTATACGCAAAGGTGTAACGGTTGCAGCCGGACGGGTCTCCGTTGTTGCTCTTTAAAATTGACATTGCATAGTTGAAGGAACCTGCCTCCACATGAAGAATACCGGAAATACGAGGGGTATAATTCGGTGCATCCGGCTCGAATTCTCTCGTACGGAGAGACTGCTCGAAGGTCTGCTGGTTGTCCATTAATTCATAAATGGTATCGGTCTGGTCACCATTTGTTACAATCGTCTTGTTTCCAAGAACGCGAACCGGTGCATAGATAATCAGACTCGGATCGCTTAATTTGCCCGGGTCAAAGGCTTCGGTACGAATGCCCTCTCCTTCGGTAACAAATACGCGGTTTCTGCTGTTTTCACTTCTACCCATAATAAAATATGCAGCTACGGCATACTTTCCGTTCGGAGACTTTCCGATTACGATGCCTCTGCCCGGGTAGGAATTTGTGCTCAGTTCCATCTGGATGGACTTCATTTCCATAAAAATACCCCTTTCTCTGCCAATATGGCGTATAATAATGGTCTATATCCATCATACCATCTCTTTCCAAAATCGCCAATGCGCTTTTGTGGTTTACGGCATGAAAAAAATTTGCATGATATATAAGTAATGCTAATATATCATGCAGAAATACTTCTAAAAAAACCTGGTATTTCTTTTTCCCTAAAATCTTCGTACGAATGTAGGCAAAGGTTGCCTCTTCTCCCTGCTCCGAGAGCATGACCAGAAGCTCCTCAAGCATTTTAGCGGTCTCCGGATGCATCAGATGCTTCCCTTCACCGCGACGATAATAAATCTGAGTCTCCTTCGGCGAATAGGCGTCCTTTTT
>CALZBV010000243.1 GCA_945622055.1 uncultured Clostridia bacterium | reverse complement strand
CATTGATATCAAAACAGAGATTGAGAAGATTAGAGAGCAGATTCAGAATATTGAATAGGAGATGAATTCATGGAACGCATGATTCCCATCGGATTCGGAAATATGGTAAACGCCGCCAAAATCATCGGCGTAGTAAAGCCGGAGGCATCGCCGGTTCGGCGTATGGTACAGAATGCAAAGGATGCGGAGCGTTGTCTGGATGCTACCTGTGGCCGTAAGTGCAAATCGGTGATTGTAACAGACAATGGATTTATTGTGCTGTCGGCGCTTTTGCCGGAAACGGTAGCCGGACGTGTGAACGACCGGGCAGAGTAGTTGTTTTTGCCCTTTTGGGCTGACAAATATATTTTTTGGAAGGAGAATGCATATGTTACATCCATCTTATGCAGATTTAATGCAGGTATTAAACAGCGAGGTTGAGCCGGGTGAGCATCCGGTGGTGAACAGCCGCTATTCCGTTGTTCTGGCTACGGCAAAGAGAGCCCGTCAGATTATTGCCGGAGCAGAGCCGTACGCAACTGCAAAGTGCTCTAAGCCGCTTTCTATCGCTGTTGAAGAAGTATATCAGGGCAAGGTTAAGATTGTCGGAGACGAAGAGGAAGAGTAAGCATTATGAAAAAACACAGGAAAAGTGAAATTGTTCAGATCGTTCTTTTTCTGGCATTTGCGGTTTTTCTGTTTTTTGCAATACCGCGTTTTGTGGCGGAACGGATTATCGTGGAAGGCGATTCCATGGAGGCTACATTATTTCATAATGACAATATCCTTGTGGAAAAAGTATCCAGATATTTTGGTGCAATCGACCGTTATGATGTGATTGTGTTTTTTCCAAACGAAGAAGCAAAGAAAAACGGAACCAGATATTATGTAAAACGTGTCATCGGTCTGCCGGGCGAAACGGTGCAGATAAAGTACGGAACGGTATATATCAACGGAAAGCCGATTCCTGAGGAATATGGTTCTTCCCCGATGGATAATGCGGGCATTGCCGGGGAACCACTGGTGCTTGGCGAGGATGAGTATTTTGTACTCGGAGATAATCGTTTCGTAAGTGAAGACAGCCGGTCGGAACGGCTTGGTCCGGTTCCGGCGAAACGTATCGGCGGACGGGTTATATTCCGTCTTTTTCCGTTAAAGCGCATCGGACGGATTGACTAATCAAAAAAGAAAAAATAGGTCTTGATATTTTTTGACAGATTAGGTACAATATAACATGGTAATATGAGGTGGTTGCGGACAAGCTTCCGCAGAAGAGCCTCATATAATAAAAATTCTTTTAGGAGGAAATAAAAATGGCAGTAAAAGTTGCAATTAATGGATTTGGTCGTATTGGACGTCTTGCATTCAGACAGATGTTTGGTGCAGAGGGTTATGAGGTAGTAGCAATCAACGATCTTACGAAGCCTTCCATGCTTGCTCAGCTTTTAAAGTATGACACCGCTCAGGGCGGATACTGCGGAAAGATTGGCGAAAACCTTCACACCGTTGAGGCTGACGATGAGGCTGGTACCATTACCGTTGACGGAAAGACCCTTAAGATTTATGCTATGGCTAAGGCTAATGAGCTTCCGTGGGGTGAGATTGGTGTAGATGTAGTTCTTGAGTGCACCGGTTTCTACTGCTCCAAGGAGAAGAGCATGGCTCACATTGAGGCAGGCGCAAAGAAGGTTGTTATCTCTGCTCCGGCTGGTAACGATCTTAAGACCATCGTTTACTCTGTAAATGAGAAGACCTTAACTGCAGATGATCAGATTATTTCTGCAGCTTCCTGTACTACGAACTGCTTAGCACCGATGGCTAAGGCTCTTAACGATTACGCTCCGATTCAGAGCGGTATCATGAGCACCATTCATGCATACACCGGAGATCAGATGATCCTCGATGGACCGCACAGAAAGGGTGACCTCAGAAGAGCACGTGCAGGTGCTGCTAACATCGTTCCGAACAGCACCGGTGCTGCAAAGGCTATCGGTCTTGTTATTCCGGAGTTAAACGGAAAGCTCATCGGTTCTGCACAGAGAGTTCCGGTTCCGACCGGTTCCACCACTATTCTTACTGCTGTTGTTAAGGGTAAGGATGTAACCAAGGAAGGCATCAATGCTGCTATGAAGGCTGCTTCTTCTGAGTCCTTCGGTTATAACACCGACGAGATCGTTTCTTCTGACGTTATCGGCATGAAGTTCGGTTCCCTTTTCGATGCAACCCAGACTATGGTTTCAAAGATTGATGAGGACACCTATCAGGTACAGGTAGTATCCTGGTATGATAACGAGAACTCCTACACCAGCCAGATGGTTAGAACCATTAAGTACTTCGCTGAGTTAGCTTAATTTTACAGCGATTTTGTAGGTTAATTCGACTCAAAGGGGTCCGGTCTGAAAAGGACCGGACCCTTTTTTTGAAGGATTTGTTCTATCGGATTCCTTCAACGCTATAACCCATTTTGAAAGGAGATTTCCACTATGTTAAACAAGAAGTCCGTAGATGATTTCAATGCAAAGGGCAAAAGAGTACTTGTTCGTTGTGACTTCAACGTGCCGTTAAAGAACGGTGTGATTACTGATGAGAACAGAATCACTGCAGCTCTTCCTACCATTCAGAAGTTAATTAACGATGGCGCTAAGGTTATCCTTTGCTCCCATCTTGGTAAGGTTAAGGAAGGACCGAACGAGAAGGAATCCCTTGCTCCGGTAGCAAAGGCTCTTTCTGAGAAGCTCGGCAAGGAAGTAAAGTTTGTTGCGGATTATAATGTAACCGGTGCTGAGGCAACTGCAACTGTAGCAGCTATGAACGAGGGCGATGTTGTTCTCCTTCAGAATACACGTTTCCGTATGGAAGAGGAGACCAAGCCGCAGAAGGCTGGAGAGGCTTTTGCAAAGGAGCTTGCTGATCTTGC
>CALZBV010000242.1 GCA_945622055.1 uncultured Clostridia bacterium | reverse complement strand
GTACACAAAGGAATATATGGTGGATCACAGAGAAGGCGGTGAATGGCTGAATGAGCGTTTTTATGATAAGACAATAAACCGCAGGGAGCCGATTGTCTGGCCGTGGAAGTGTCCGTATCACAACGGACGTATGTGTCTGGAGCTCATTTCCCGTGCGGAAGGGAAAAATGGTCAATAGGGAGAATATACGGTTTCCCGGAGTGACAGAATTATAGTTTCAGAAAGAAATCGAAAGGAGATAAAGATGGCAGAGTTTTGTAAGATACCGGTAAATCCGGATGCGACACCGGAGGTAAAAAAATTATTGGAATATCTTGTAGATTGCGCCGGAAATTGCATTATTACCGGACAACACACGCAGACAAAGTCCATGGAGGAGCGTGCGTACATAAAGGAGGTTACCGGAAGCTACCCGAAGCTCGTGGGCTTTGAGATGCTTTCGTATTCTCCGAACATCAATTTTGAAGATGCCTCCGAGGCATGCCTGACTGAGGTTTACGAAAACGAAGGAACGATGGAAACGGCGCTCGCGCTTGCAAAAAAGGGAGAAATTATTCCTGCGTTCTGTTTTCACTGGTTTTCCCCAATTGGAGGAAGCGACAAGGCATTTTATACCGAGCATACGGACTTTGACCCGGAGCGGGTGCTTGTAGAAGGAAGTCCGGAGCGGGAGGCTTTCTACCAGGATTTGTCGGTAATCGCAAAGGAGCTTCGTGTGTTTAAAGAGAATAACCTTGCTGTACTCTGGAGACCGTTTCATGAGACGGAGGGAACGTGGTTCTGGTGGGGTTCCAAGGGTGGTGCGGTTGCAGCAGAGCTGTACCGCATGATGTACCGGTATTTTGTTGAGGTGGAAAAGCTCAACCACCTTGTCTGGGTATGGTCTACGCCGACAAAGGAAGCGTATCCGGGGGATGAGTACGTGGATGTCATCGGCTGGGATATTTATCTGCCGGAAAAGGAGGCAACCGATTACAGGAGCCAGTACGAAACGCTTCGGGAAAATACAACGAGGACAAAGGTTGCGGCGCTGACGGAGGTCGGGTTTAACCCGGATGTGAAAAAGCTTTCCGAGAGTCGTGTTCCGTGGGCGTTTTATATGACCTGGTCCAAGGAGTTTGCAATGGACGGAGAAAAGAACACGAGAAAAGAGCTGAAGGAGATGTATGCAAGCGAATATTCCGTGAAGCTGTAGACAGAAGAAAAGTCCGACGAAATTCTTTTCTATCCGGCAGTCCGGAGAGTTTGGAGGTTGAGCGCATTTATGACATTCGGCAGAAAGGTTTTCCTGGCATATCTGATTGGTGTAAATCTGGTTGCCATGGTTATGTATTACGTGGATAAACAGAAGGCAAAAAAGCATGCCTGGCGGATTTCGGAGGCGGCGTTAATGACGGTTGCGGGGCTTGGCGGAGCATTTGGCGCCTATGCGGGGATGCAGGTATTTCGTCACAAGACAAAGCACATCAGATTTACGGTTGGCGTTCCGGTATGCATGGTACTTTGGTGTGTGCTGATGGTTGTGCTGTGGATTAAGGTGCTGTAGGGAGTGAGAACGTATGACGGTTCCTCTTTTGATGATTTTTGCGGGAGTTTCCCAAATACCGTTGTGTACCCTGCTTGGTGCCGGGCATTCTGCTTTGTATCAGAATGGTGAAAAAAATCGGAAAAGAGGCATTGGATATTTGACAATTTCCCTCCTCTTCTGTTATACTGAAAGAACCGGAAAGTGGTTAATTTCAATATGACGGGAGAGGAGTTTCTTATGGGAATTTCAACAAAAAGCTTTGGAAAGACTTCCAAAGGAGAAGAAGCAAAATTATACATTCTGGAGAATAAGAACGGCATGAAGGCTGTGTTCTCCGATTTTGGTGCGGTTTTGGTACAGCTCTGGGTACCGGACAGGAACGGTAAGCTTGCGGACGTTGTTCTTGGCTATGATACGCTTGCGGAGTACGAGAAGAATCCGACTTATTTCGGTTCCTTTATCGGTCGCTGCGGAAACCGTGTTGCAAATGCGAAGTTTACGATTGGCGATAAGGAATATCACTTAGAGGCCAATGAGAACGGAAACTGCCTGCACAGTGGTTCCTTTGGCTATGACAGAGTAATGTATGAGGCGGAAACGGTTGTGGAAGACGGCGCGGTAAGCGTGGAATTCTCCCGTCTGAGTCCGGACGGCGAGCAGGGCTTTCCGGGAAATCTTGATATTACGCTTACCTACACCCTGACCGACGAGAATGAACTCGTCATCGATTATTTCAGTGTTTCGGATAAGGATACAATTGTAAATTTCACAAACCACAGTTATTTCAATCTTGCAGGTCATGACAGCGGCCTGGTTTTAGACCAGCAGGTGCTGATTGATGCGGACTGCTTTACCATGACGGATGATAAGCTCATTCCGACCGGTGATTTTACTGAGGTTTCCGGCACACCGCTTGATTTCAGAAAGAGAAAGCCGCTTTCCGACGGCATTGATTCGGAGCATCCGGCGATTGTACTGGGTGGTGGCTTTGACCATAACTTTGCTTTAAACAACACCGGTGAGGATGTGGAATATGTAGCTGAGCTGTACGACCCGAAGAGCGGTCGTCTTATGGAGGTTTATACCAACCTTCCGGGAATGCAGCTGTATTCCGGTAACTTCATCAGGGAAGGCTTAAACGGAAAGGGTGGCTGCAAGTACCACAAGCGTGACGGTGTCTGCTTTGAGACCCAGTTCTTCCCGAACGCAATGAACACGGATGATTTTATTTCCCCGGTGGTAAAGGCGTATGAGGAGACGGAGTCCACGACTGTTTATAAGTTTACGATTGAATAGAAGTGAGAACCAAAACAGCATGGTTCTTTGAAAATCGGCTTTCAAGGTGTCTTATTCCAAACCACAAAAGAAAG
>CALZBV010000241.1 GCA_945622055.1 uncultured Clostridia bacterium | reverse complement strand
ATGATAATGGAAGAAAACTACACCGGAGCCATTGTAATCGGATTTTTCGCTGTAGCTGCATTCTGCGTCTGCATTGCTTTGAGAAAAAAGATTCAGGTGCTGCTGGACAGGTTTTACGAGAAAATCACAAGATAAGATACTAAAATGCGTTAAAAAATGCCTATCTATGAATCATAGACAAAATCTTTGATGAATAGGTAGGCTTTTCTTTTTCCATGCTTTAAGCTATAATTACAGAAGGGAGGAAAACTTATGCTAAATAATGTAAACGGTAAACCATCCGTGCCTCGAAATATTTAATGCCGATAGGTCTCCTACCGGCATGTTTTCGTTTGTTTATGATTTTTTCTTTCTGCAGATTCCCGGGAGCTCCTTTGACCATGGAAGCATCGCATCCAGGAATTCCAGATTTGTGTCATCCATATGTTTTGGTATTTCAGTTAGCAGAAATCTAAAGTATTGATATATGTTGAGTTCATTAGCTTTCGCAGTTTCAACAATGCTATACAGTATTGCACTTGCCTGTGCACCATGAACGGTATCTATCAGCTTCCAGTTTTTCTTTCCAACACAAAACGGCCTGATTGCCTGCTCGGCCAGGTTATTGTCCAATGGTATTTGTGGATCGGTGAGAAAGACCCGCAAGTATTTCTCCTGATTTAAGCAATATTGAATCCCTTTTGCCGTTTCCGATGACGGCGGAACTCTATTAAGGCTTTCGCTGCACCAGTGAAAGAAGGAATCTACCAGTGGCTTCACAAGAGTCTTTCTTCGCTTCCTGCGTTCTGCAGGTGGAAGCTTTTGTAACAGATTATCCGTATGGTAGATATTCTGAATCTGTACAAGTGCTTCGCCGGCAACAGTTCCTGCTGCCTTTTCCTCACCCAGACTTTTCACGATCTGTGCAAAAGGTCTTCTGGCATGTGTCCAGCACCCGGCAACTTCAAATTGTACATCCTCACGTTTTTCCAGGCTGTGATAAACATGGTAGCCATCGCACACGAGCTTTCCGGTGAAGCCTTTCAGAAACTCATCAGGCGCATCTGCCTTTCTGGTTTTCTGATAATCGTAAAGGATTGCCTGCTTCGCCTTGCACATGGTACCACTGCGGTATACCCACATGTAATTCTTATGCATCCCTTCACGCCCATCTTTCGTAACCATTACAGGGGTTTCGTCTGCGTGAATTACCGAAGACTTTAATACTTCTTCCTTTATTCTGTCGTAGATTAAGGATATATATCTTTCAGATACAGTAATCACCCAATTCGCCATGGTCTGTCTGGAAATGTTTACGTCATTTCTTGCAAACTCCTGCTCCTGTCTGTACAGAGGAATGGAATTTGTATATTTGCTGTTAATTACAGCTGAAACAAGAGATGCAGTTGCGATGCTGTTATCCAGCATTTCTTTCGGATGTTTTCCCTTTACGATTTTACCGTTCTTCCCTTTGTACACTGCAATATGATGTTCATGCACCTCAAATACAGCTGGAATCAGCTCCAGTTTCTTGTACACTTCATCCGGTAATCTCTTGTAACCCTCAGGGAAATGATTCGCAAGCTCTTCATCAGACAGGGTATGCTCTACCAGCTTTACCGGAAATCCTTCAAGGTCCTCCTCAAGCTTGCCTCTACGCTTGCGCCGTTTATGCGCAGGTACAATGACTGTGTCAATGTCAGGTTCCATAACAGTCTGATTAGTAAGTATGCCTTCCGCCTCATTAAATATTTCATCAAAGAAGTTGAGCTGACTGTGATTCAGCAGATTCTTCTCACTCTTTTTCCCAAATGCTCTTGCGTTCATCAGCAAAATCTGCTCGGTCAATTTCTCTATGCTGGCAGTCTGCTGAGCAAGCTGTTCCTGCATTCCCAGAAGCAGAGTGATTAGCATGTCTTTCTCCAGATGATTCAGTTTTTCTCTTGTTAATTTCTCTGTACTCATAGATAAATTGTACCATATATTGAACTGCAAAAAAAGCCTTTTTTGCATTTTTACTACTAAAAAATATTGAAAAATCAATATTTACAGCATACTTTCCGGAGGTGCAATTTTCTTTATGCCCGGGTCAATTGTGAAGCCTTGCATCAGTCTGGAAAACTGCTCGAAAGTTAAATTCTTCAGGTCAGATTCCGTTCGCGGCCATCGAAATGTACCGGCTTCCAGTCGTTTGTACAGCAAAAGGAAACCGTCACCTTCCCATACCAATGCTTTTATGCGATCATTTCTACGCCCGCAGAAGAGAAATATGGAGTGTGGCGAAAATGGGTTTAGCTCAAATTTTTCCTGAATTGTTGCCGCAAGGCCGTCTATTCCATAGCGTAAATCCGTGTATCCACATGCAATGTAGATGTTTTCGTAATTGAAATCACTGAGCATAGGCGAGTGCCTCCAGAACCATACGGACATGTTCTGCGGGAGTATCCGGAGCAATGGTAAGCTCTGCGTTTGCAAGCTTAATACTGATTCCTGAAGACACATCCTTAGATGTCTGTAGATTTACTTTTGCAAATACAGGTTCCGGATTAGCGCAAGATAAATCTGTTTTCTGTGCTAATACAAGATATGCATTTCCTTTATTTTCATCTAATTGTTTTTCCAAAGCAATTTTAACCTTCCTGCATCGAAATCTGAATGTACTAATCGGAAGTTTTCGCATTGCGCACCAGTCTTTCTGACTTAAACCACTTTCTTTCTGATCGTTCATATCAATTGCCCATTGATGCAATTTCATTTTTTCGTTGATGTCCATAACAGCTGCCTCCTAACTACAAAAAACGCTAAAATTCATTTAAATGGATTTTAGCGTTTTTTGTAGTTTTAGTCGATACACGGATGGTTTACCGTTTACGCGGAAACGAAGTTGCCCATGGAATAAATGTATGGTGTAGGCTTGTAACCGCCGA
>CALZBV010000240.1 GCA_945622055.1 uncultured Clostridia bacterium | reverse complement strand
GAGGGAGGTAATGATACGAGAGATAAGGTATTCTTACTCAGTATTGAGGAAGTAACGAACTATTTTGATTCGGCCCCGGGTGCATATGACCCTGCCCGCAGAGTGAAAGTAACGGAGTATGCAAAGGCGCAGGGAGGCTGGGCATACAGCGAAGCAGAATATGGATATTATGAGACAACAGAATATGACGGCAATGGCTGGTGGTGGCTGCGCTCGCCGGGCTTCTATAGTGATCTCGCCGCGGTTGTATACGATTTTGGCAACGTACTCCGCTACGGAATCGATGTAGTCCTCAGATATAATGTCGTGCGTCCTGCTTTATGGATAACGTATTAATCTGAAATCCGGAATCCTCTCATCTGCGAAGACCGCAGGGCTTCGCAAATCGGAAGCCGGGAACCGGGCTTCCAAAAACGAAAAGCGACAGTTTTTCGGAAATCCCCGCGGCGAACGCCGCGGGAGGAGGGGCCGCCGGAAGGCGGCCGAAATTTTAGCGAAAGAGAGAATTCCCGGTTTTGCTTCCGGCAGACCGGGAAAATGTGAGGAGGGAGAGGTATTCCAAAGAAAGAATCGGAACTGATGATAATTACCAAAGCGAAGGATTTATGCAGTTACATTATGACAGTTACAGAGAAATCACCAAAGAGATTTCGATTTACGTTTGTCAGCCGTCTGCAAAATCCTTCTTTTTTTGTTGCAAAGAAAGGGAAGACCGTGCTATAATAAACTTGCGTGAAAATTTGAAATTCTTGTAAAAAAAGATAAAGTATACATGAAAAAAACGAAAATTTCGTTTGGAAAAGGAAGAGAACCAAGGAGAAACGGCATGGGAAACAACGGACAGAAAATGGGTGACGATTGCAAAACAATTATGATTTTTGATTCGGATGATGCCGGCATGGGGAATACGGATAACAGCGCAACTGTTCTTTTGGGGGCAGAAGATGTCAGTGTGCAATATGGTGATGCGCAACAGGTGTATGTACAGAATCCGGAACAGCAGGTCTATGCGCAGGATTCAAATCAGCAGTTCTACGAGCAAAATCCCAATCAGCAATATGCCGGATATGAACAGCAGTATACCGGTTACGGGCAGGAGCAAAGCATAATGAATGCCGTGCCGGAACAACAATCAGAAGCAAAGAAAGAAAAAAAGAAGAAAGAGCCGAAGGCTCCAAAGGCTCCGAAGCCGCCGAAGGAAAAGAACGGAAAGAAAAAGAAAGGAGCTGATGTAAACAGATGATTTGTCTGTTTACATCAGCTCCTGATTTTCCTCGTGAGATGAGTGAAGGTATGATACGAAGGGCGTTACGAGAACTGGTAAACGATTCCGCTGATTGCGGTTGCATTTTCTTTGTACTGTCATCTATTCTTTTTCCTTTCCAACCAAAAGCTTCGTAACAATATAGCTGTATATCTCACTGCTGTTTTCACGCCAGTTATTGCATACCTTTTCTGCATCGGCCTCACTCGGCACAGAAAGCTGGAGGTTCAGAATGGTGGAATCACGGTCGAGAATCTTACATTCTGCAAGAAATTCGTTGTGCTTCAGCTCATAGTAGTCTGCCGGAGTGGACTGTTCGTCCTTTAGCTGGTAACGCTGGTCGTAGAGGTAGTGGTCGATGTCCTGACGAACCGACAGGGAGATGTCCTTAAAGAAGAAGGACAGTGCCTCGCCCCCGGACTGGGTGATACGGTAGAGTGTGCGGTTGCGTTTGTTTTCCTGCTCGATAAAGCCGTCTGCTACAAGGTCACTGATTGTTTCCTGCAGAGTAATATAGTCTGTGTAGTTGTGGCCGATAAAAAACTCGGTCAGCTGGGCGGAGGTCATGGAAAAATCAATCCGGTCCAGAATATACAAAATCATGAGCTTGTAAAGCATGAGCATTTCAGTGTTCATAGGAAACTCCTTTGTGTTGGTAATCATGGGCTGGTCAGAGGGAATGTAAACGAAAAACCTTACAGACCGATTTTATGCAGGGTATTTAACACCCTTTTCTTATCGGCACTCCATAAAGGGGCAATCAGATCCTTTTTCGGACCGTCCCCGGTAATCCGGTAAACAACAACATCCTCCGGAATCAGAGGAATCAGCTGTTTCAGAACCTCGGCATAGGCCACTGGTGTCATGCAGGCGAATTCCTCAGAGGAAGCTGTTTCATAGTAGGAGGCCAGGTCTGTGTCTGCCAGTATGTGAAGAAGCTGCAGCTTGATTCCGTGTACCCTCCGGTCTTTGCTCACGAGATGTAAAACGGTTGCTTTCATATCGTCGACGGTTTCGTTTGGAAGACCAAGAATCACATGAGTAATTACTAAAAGTCCGGCGGCTTTAAGTCTTAAAACCGCGTTATCATAAACGGAGAGCGGATAGCCGCGGCGGATAAACTCAGCGGAGGCTTCATGGATGGTTTGTAATCCAAGCTCAACATAAATCGGTTTGTGAAACAGAAGCTGAAGCTCGCAAAGCAACGAAACACAGGCCTCCGGTAGACAGTCCGGGCGGGTTGCGATGGACAGACCAACAACCTCAGGGTCGGAGAGCGCTTCTGAAAATATGGTTCTCAGGTAGGAAACAGGTGCATAGGTATTGGTAAAGGCCTGAAAATATGCAAGGTAACCGGCAAAGGCTTCGGGATGCTTCGGAAGCTTTGCGGCTACCTTTTTCTTTGCTTCCTCAAGCTGTTTTGAAATCGGGTACGAGGCAGGTGCGGCAAAATCACCTGAGCCGCCCCGATTGCAAAAAATACATCCACGGGTGTCTAACGTACCGTCCCGGTTGGGGCAGGTCATGCCGCCGTTTAAGGAGATACGGTAGACATTGCCGTGAAATCTGGACCTGTAATAAGCGTTTGCAGTAAGCATAAAGCTTAACGGTGGTTGTCCGGAGTGATGTGGGAGCGGACGGCGTTGC
>CALZBV010000239.1 GCA_945622055.1 uncultured Clostridia bacterium | reverse complement strand
CCCGCCATACCTTATGACGAAGCACCGGATTCGGAATACAAATCGCTGCCGTCTGAAGTCCCGCAATATTAAACGTCTTCGTCGGTGCAATGCAGGTAACACTGTTCATTTGGCAAAGCTCAGAGACGGAAGCAAACGGCACATATTCTCTCCCCGGCAAAGTCAGATCACAATGAATCTCATCGGAAAGCACCGTTACATGATTTTGGGCACAAATAACGCCAATGTGCAAAAGCGTTTCCTTATCCCACAAAATACCGGTCGGATTATGCGGATTACAGAGAATCAAAAGCGTGCTCTGCGGATCCCTGCATTTTTCCTCCAGATCAGAAAAGTCAATCCGGTAAGCGCCATCCTCATAAATCAGCCGGCTCTCCACGATATTTCTGCCGTTGTTGTAAATCGAATTAAAAAAGATATTATACGCCGGCGTTATCACAATCACATTTTCCGCAGGGGTTGTAAGCTTTCGCACCACCGAAGAAATCGCCGGTACGACGCCGGTACAAAACATAAGCCAGTCCTTCTGAATATCAAAAGAATGTCTTCTGCTCCACCAGCCCTGGTAGGCCTCATACCATTCCTCCGGGATAACAGAATAGCCGAAAACACCATGCTCCACACGCCTTTTCAGCGCTTCGATGATTTCGGGTGCCGTTTTAAAATCCATATCCGCAACCCACATCGGAAGCTCATTTTCCGAAACCTCCCATTTATAGGAACCCGTGTTTCTTCTGTCAATTTCCAGGTCAAACTGAGACAATTACCGTTCCTCCACTTCTTTATCCGTGCAGATAATTTTTGTTCTGGACGGGTCAATCTTATCCTTTTCCAAAATCAATTCCTTAATAAAGCCTGCTTTGATTGTTCCCTCAGACGGATTGATGACACTGTCAATTCCACCGGTAATCTCTGCATCCACACTGGAGTACTCAAACGCAAGCGTAGTGTTAATGAGCTTACAGTTTTTCATTACAAGGTTCTCAATGTAACACATGCCCTGCAGACTCTCAATTGTACAGTCAATGAGTGTAAGCTTTCTCGAATTCCAGCCAAGATATTCTCCTGAAATAAAGGAATTGCGAACCGTAATGTTCTCACTGTTCCAGAAGGCGTCCTTTGACAAAAGCGTGGAGTCCTCAATCTCGACATTTTTGCAGCCGTCAAATGAATAATTACCGTCCAATCGCAAATTACGCACCTTCAGGTTCGAGGTATTCATTGCAAAATAATCGCCTCTTGCGGTCACATCCTCCAGCAAAACGTCCGAGCAGTGCCAAAGCGTTTCGGCTGCGTTCACAAAAAAAACCTTCCGAAGCGTCAGTTCACTGCATCTGCGGAAATTCTTCGGTGCCTCAATCATCGCATTTTCCACCAGAATATCACTCGAATACCATACCCCGGCACGCGCCATGTCAAACCACTTGCAATCCTTCGCCACAATGTGGCTGCAGTACCAGAGTGGGTATTTCCACTTAAACATGCTTCCCACCAGCTCAATGTTACTGCTTTCCTTAAGCGGCGATTCCCCGGCGTCAAAAATGCTATCTGAAATTAATAGGTTCTCCGAGCCAAACAATGCCCGTTCCCCTGTTAAAAATTGTCCTGTTATCTCTTTTTTCGGTTCCATAAAAGAGCTCCTTTCCTGCTTTTTGAACCTCTTCTACGCCTTAACCCCCAGCTTTTCCAGCTGCTCTAGCGTATCCTCATAGGTGTCAAACACAATTCCATAAAAACCGAGCTCTTTGGCTGCCTCAACGTTACGAACCGTATCGTCAATAAACACACACTCCTCGGCGCGAAGTCCGAAACGTTCCAGAAGCAGCTGATAAATCGCCGGGTCCGGCTTAATCAAAAGCTCCTGAAAAGACAAAATGCCTCCATCCGTATAAGGAATAAAATCTATCGTATCATAACACTCTTCATATGCCTTCTTCGAATAATTGGAAAGGTAATATACCCCGTATCCTGCCTGCTTCAGGCGCTGAATCCACGGAATCGCATACTCCCGTTTTTTCAGCATTCCGACAATGCTTGTGTAGGCTTTCTTAAGCTCCGTTTCAATCTCCGGATCAATGCTTAAAAAGGCCTGCATGGCCTCTTCCTCCGAAAGCGCACCTCTGTCAAATTCATTCCAGTACGGACTTGCCACCGATGCTTTTGCAATCCTCTTAATCATCTGCTCATCAAAGCCCTTGTCCATTAAAAACTCTTTCCAGCGGAAATCCACCAGTACATTTCCGATATCAAAAATAACATTTTTTACCATACAATCCTCACATCATATATCCAGAAACAAGCCTATATCATAATTACCCGCAGAGAAAGAGCAAGCTCCTTCAAAAAATCCGTGCTTTTCCACTCCCTGGAATAATTGAGGCAGGAGCATACATAGGTTGTAGCCCCATCCTTTCGTTCGCCCCGATAGTGAACATGCCCCATCAGGGCATAATCAATCTGCTCCTCCGTACAAAAGCGCCGGTAGTCCTTACTTCCGAGAAATGCGTTGAAGTAAGACCAGTTCACCGTTTCCGACCAGTCCGCCGGCACCGTAAACGCTTCATGACTTACCATATGCGTCATTAATATTTTATGCTTATCCCGATATGGTTGCACTGCCTGTCGTAATGTTTCCAGCTGCCATCGGTGCGTCTTTTCATTTTCACGACTCCATTTGGAAAACAACCGGTCATGCCAGATTCGTTCTCCGTACTGCATCATCTGATACATTTCCTTTGAAAAACCGTTTCCAAACGAATAATCATACCAGCCGATATTGCCAATCAAAACCCAATCCCCATTAAGCAATACCGCCTTTTCCGAAATACAGTATTTTGATTTTTTATAATTCTCGTAAATCTCCTGCGTCCGAAGCTCTCCGGGAGTTGTCCCCGGCTTGTCCCACATATCATGGTTGCCCGGCA
>CALZBV010000238.1 GCA_945622055.1 uncultured Clostridia bacterium | reverse complement strand
GAGAGGCGTCCGGATGAGAACTCAGCAGATCGAGTGCTCCGCGGATCGCAGTAATCGGGGCACGCAGGTCATGAGAAATATTGGCAAGCATCTCGCTGCGTTCTTTTTCATATTGTTTCAGAAGTCGGTTGGCTTCAAAAAGCTCTGCCGTCGTCTGAAGAAGTTTTTCGGATAAAATCTCCAGGGAATCGGTTTCGATTGCGGGAGATGAAAAATCGTTTTTTTTGTTCATAGTACCTCGCTTATGTTGGCTTTGAATCAGACGTTAAAACGGTACCCTTTTGACCAGACGGTTTCGAGCATGTTTGCAAGTGTCAGATCTTCCTCGAGTTTTTTTCGAAGGCGGCTGACATTTACCATAACAGAACGCCGGTCGGCTTCCGAATAAGAACCGAATAAAGCTGTACCAAGCTCTTCAAAGGTGATTTCACGGTTCGGGTTGGTTGCAAGAAATAACAAAACCTCATATTCGCGATTGGCAAGCTGGAGATCTTTGTCCTTGTAATATGCCTTATGAGTCAGTCTGTTGATTTTCAGATGATTCAGAACAAGCTCAGAGGATGGTGCGGCAGGAGTTTTGACGGGAGCAAAGCGGCGAAGAAGAAGGTCAATTCGTGCTTTCAATTCACGAAGACTGTAAGGTTTTATCATATAATCCTCAGCTCCTGAGGTGAGTCCGGTGATTTTGCTTGTCTCGTCCGCAAGACCGGTCAGAAAAATAATCGGAACATTCGTGAAACTCCGGAGTTCCTGACACAGTGTAAAGCCGTCCATTCCAGGCATCATAACATCGGAAACAATACAGTCCGGTTGAAATTTCCGGGCAAGGACAAGCGCTTCCTTTGGATCGTTTGCCGTCCGGACCGTGAAGCCCTCCTGAGTCAGATAGGATTTATTGATCTGTAATACTTCAACATCGTCATCAATCAGTAGAATTTTTGCCATAGGACCCCCCCTTTGTTCTCTGTTTTTATTATAAAACGGATGGAAACGGTTGTCAAACTATTTGATTTTAATGCACTGATATGTTAGTATAATTATATTAGATTATGTATTTTTTAGGAGCTGTTATGGGAAAATTAAAGAAATTATGGAAGGACAGAAATAATCAGTATCGATATTTTAAGTGGCTGCTGTTTTATTCGAAGCCTTATACGGGCAGAATCATTCTGATGATGGTGATGAATCTGCTGGCCACTCTGTTTACTCTGTGGATGGTTACGATATCCAAGCAGATCATTGATAATGCTTCGGAAGGAAAACGTTTTGTTACGCTGGTTGTTGTATATCTCGGGCTTATGCTTGCAATGGAGATCATCAGCATTGTTTCGCGTCTGGTCGCAACGATGTTAAGCGAACGGTTTTCGTTCGGAATCCGGAAGCAGATCTATGAAAAAATCATTCATTCCTGTTGGATCGATGTTAAAAAATATCATACCGGGGACCTTATGACAAGACTTACCAGTGATGCGGGAAACATTGCAGACGGTATTATAAACACAATTCCAAGTATTATTCAGCTCGGGGTAGAACTTTTGCTTGTATTTTTTACGTTATTTTTCTATTCCAAAGCACTTGCGGTATTTGCTCTCGTGCTTGCACCGGTTGCGGCCCTTTCCAGCTGGTGGCTCGGTAAGAAACTGAAAAAGCTTCAGGTAAAGGTACAGGAATCGGAGGCTGCATATCGATCATTTTTACAGGAGAGTCTGGCAAATCTTCTTGTGGTTAAGGCATTTGCAAATGAAGGCTATTATGTGGATAAGCTTTCCAGACTGAGAGAAGAGAGATTTTACTGGGTGTTTAAGCGTACCAAAATGGGAGTTGCGAGCTCTTCGGTAATGGGATTGACCTTCGAACTAGGGTACATTGCGGCATTTGCATATGGTGCATTGCAGATTTCAAAAAATGTGATCACATACGGTACCATGTCAGTATTTCTTGCATTGGTAAACCGTGTACAGGGACCGATCGTCGGGCTGGCACAGCAGATACCGAAGGTTGTTTCTGTACTGGCTTCCGCAGGTCGAGTTATGGAGCTTCAGAATCTTCCGGAGGAAAAGACACTGAACGAGCATATTAACGGAGAAGAGATGGGAATCCGGATGAACAATGTTTCTTTCGGTTATGTTCCGGAGGAAATGGTCCTTGAGAATGCATCTCTTGAGGTAAAGCCGGGAGAGTTTGTTGCAATCATCGGTGAATCCGGTATTGGAAAGACGACACTGATTCGAATTATTATGTCCTTTATGAGCAGCGTTCAGGGGGGGATTTCGTTTTACAATAATGACGGTGCGGTGGAAGAGGCCAATGCCGGAACAAGACAGTTCATTTCCTATGTGCCGCAGGGAAATACGCTGTTCAGCGGAACGATTCGTGAAAACATACAGATTGGAAATCTGAATGCGACAGAGGAAGAAATATGGAAGGCACTTGAGCTTTCCTCGGGATATGATTTTGTAAAGGAGTTACCGAAGGGAATTGATACGGTGATCGGAGAACGCGGGCATGGTCTGTCGGAAGGACAGGCGCAGCGAATTGCGATTGCACGTGCGTTTGTAAGAAAATCACCGATTCTGATTCTGGATGAAGCGACCTCGGCATTGGACGAAGCAACAGAGCAGAAGGTGATTCAGGGACTTCAGGAACTGACCCCACGTCCAACCTGTCTGATTATTACACATCGAAAGAGCATTTTGAAATACTGCAGCAGGGAAATCAAAATCGAAAATAAATCGGTGCTGGGAACTTGCGGCGGGGAAGGCTGAGAAAGTGTAAAAACGAAAAGCCGGGAAGACTAATAATTGATTTGGAATGTCCGGAGCGTTTACGCTATCCGGGACGGAAATAACAGAAATTAAAATGCAGGAGGGTTTTATCATACCTCCTGCATTTATTTGTTTGCGCGCCATGGGCGCGCTCTAACGGGTGAAAGTCCCGAACATGC
>CALZBV010000237.1 GCA_945622055.1 uncultured Clostridia bacterium | reverse complement strand
CATCTGTATTGTTCCGGTAATGTTACTGTAAACAATGCATTTGCAGTAGGTGGTCCGGTTTCTACTACTTCCGGAAGTCTGGTTGCAACGGATGAAAAGGTGCGCGCCATTGGATATAAGTTTGAAGTGCTGGGAGATGGTTCTTCCAACCTTGCCACTTCGGAGATTGTAGTGCTTCAGAGATAAGGAGGATGCCCTATGAGTCGAGCAGGAAGAAACAATAAAGGTTCGGCATTGATGCTTGTAATCAGTACAATGGCGATTCTTTCCGTGGTAGGTTCGCTGCTTTTGGTGAAAACAACGAACAACCGTAAGATGAAGGAGGCCGAGAAAAAGGCGCTGGAGACCTTCAATAAAGCTGAGAACGGCTCTTACGAGCTGGTATCGGCGCTTGAGATGATTTCCCAGGACGCGGTAAAGCAGGCATTCTCGGATCTTTTGATTGAGTATGGAAGCTTTTCGAGTAATGATGCAAGAATGGAGCGTTTTAATTCCGTATTTGTCGGCATTTTACAGAAGAAGCTGGCAGAGGAGGGTGCTGAGGGACTTTTGAAAAAGGCGCTTCATCTGTCCTCTACGGATTCACTTGATATGACGGTTTCTTTTGGAAGCATTGAAACGGAGGCTGATGCGGACCGTACCGATAAGTCCAAAACGAACAAGATTACGATAAAGGACGCGAAGTTTACTTATAAGGATGCCTCCGGGAATGAAACTACGGTTATTACGGATATCGTTGTAGTAGCGGATATTCCGGATGTAAAGAAGGGGATGTCTTCGGGTACTGCTGCTGCATTTGAGGATTTTGCCCTGATTACGAACGGAAATGCTTCGTACGACCTTACGACAACTGAGAAAACAGAGCTTGACGGTAATATTTATGTTGCAAAGAATTTGGCGCAGAAGCAGAGCAATTCTTTGCTGATTAAGGATGCAGCAAAGCTTCTCATAAAGGGTCAGATTGCATTGGATCACGGCGCAGAGCTTGTGGTTGAGAACAGTGACAGTTTGATGAGCTCAGGCGTTGGACTTTGGGCAGGAGATATTTCCGTTGACAACGGAAGTAAGCTTACGGTAAAGGCAAACTGCTATGTGAAGGATGACCTTACCCTTGCGGGAACCAATACGAATGTTAAGGTTTCCGGTACTGAATACATCGGATACAGCGGAGAGGGTGCAAGAATGTCCGAAAAGAGCAGTGCAATTATGATTAATACTGCGAAGGATATTACGCTTGATCTGAGTGGACTGACATCTCTTACGCTTCGCGGAAGCTCTTATATTCAGGATAAGATTTGGGGAAATATACCTTCCCTGAGTGCCTCCCAGAAGGCGGCCAACATGCTTGGTATTTTACAGGGTGAATCGCTTGCTTATAAGGAGATGCAGTCGATTTACCTCGTTCCGAGTGTGTGCTCCTTCTCAGGCAAGAATCCTATGTTAAAGTCGGAATATGAGAGTATTGCGGATCACACGATTAGTATGAGCTGCTATTTTCATAACGACGCAACCGGTGAGGATGCATCGATTGATTTATCGAACTATGTAAATCCGACGACTCCGTATATTACGCGTTTTGTAAGACTGGATGGCGGCAGCACGGAGTATGTATATCTTTATCTTAATTTTAAGGATGAGAGTGCAGCTGCAGAATATCAGAAGGATTATCTGAATACCTGGAAGGGAAGAGAAATCAAGGAGCAGATGAAGCTGCTCGGCTCTGCAAGTAAGGTTGTTCTTGCACAGAATAATTATACGGTTTCTAACCTGACGGAGTATAACAAGGATGGTGACCAGAAGGTATCTTCTGTTATGGCAGACAATGCGAACCTTACCTTAGTGCGCAGTAAGAGCCGTATTGCGGAGCGCTCCTACAGTGGTTTGTTCTACTCGCTGGACGCATCCGTTACCCGTACGATTCCTGCAGATTATGACTTAATCAGCAATGCTGTGCTGCTTCCGGCAGCGTATGAGGTTGCTGATTCCGTAGAGGTCAGTGTTGCTCCGTATAAGTTTTATTTGTACAAGGGAAACAAAAAAACAGCAGACCTTACCGGTATTTCAGGGAAAAAGGGTATTCTGGTTATCAACGGGGATCTGACCTTTAATTCTACAAACTTTGAATTTGAAGGCCTTGTCATCGTTACCGGAAATGTATACTTTAACAGCAAAGCAAAGCTTACCGCAAATGAAACAGCGGTAGAAAAGCTTCTTGAAAATGAAGATGTAAAGAAGTATTTCCGTGGTCAGGGTGTTTCCGGAACAAACGGCAGTGACGGTGCCTATGTATCGAGTGAGTCCATTAAGATTAATTTTGAAAACTGGAACAGAAATTAATTTGAGCATATAGTTCAGAAGGGAGGATAGTCAGAATGCAGAAAACAGATAGAAGATTATGCGGGAATCAGGGTTTGACGCTGATTGAGCTGGTGGTTGTTGTTCTGATTATGGGAATTGTTGCCGCAACAGCATTTGTTGGCATATCACAGACTACGAGAATGGATGCTGACGGCACGGCAGGAAAGATTCAGTCCTCCTTGGAACTGACCAGAATGCAAACCATTGCAGCGGCAAATGATGCTGAGGTAAAGCTGAAGCTTGCAAAGGATAGCAATGGATATTATGCTTCGCTGCTGCAAAAGTCAGGAGCCTCATTTATTGAGCTTGACCGGATTGATATCGGTCCTGCCAGAATGACGGTTCAGGTAAAGAACGGAGCTGCTACATCAACAGTAGATGCAACGGGAGTTATTTTTACGTATCGGAAGTCGGACGGCTCTTTTACCTCCGCGTACGATACAATCGTTGTTTCCGGAGTGAAGACGAAAAACATTGTTCTGGTTAAGGCAACCGGACGATGCTACATAGAATAGGAGGGGGATTATGAATCAGGATATTGATAAGTTACGGAATAATCATGGTTTTTCCCTGATTGAAATGATTGTTACCCTCCTGGCTTCCA
>CALZBV010000236.1 GCA_945622055.1 uncultured Clostridia bacterium | reverse complement strand
CCTGCCTTATACTCAAACAGGTCCTGATGCTCCCCATAGATACGAACATACTTTTTCAGTAAATTGCTCATTTTTTCATCATCTACAGGTTTTTCCAGAAAATAAAACGGTCGGAATTCAAACAACTGCCGGTCATAACAGTTTTTGCCGGAAACGTATACAATCTGCGTCATTTCGTCCAAAAGACAATCTCTGAGATACCGGCTCACTTCAATTCCACTACACGCACCCATTTCAATATCCAGAAAAATAATATGAAAACAGGTTCCGTTTTTTAACTTATTCAATATTTCCTCGCCGGAGCAAAACACATCGACGAGAGCATTCAACTCTATCTTCCCGCAAACCGAAAGAATACACTGCTCCGTCTGACCTGCCACATTTATTTCATCGTCAACAACTGCAAATCTCAACATAAAAAAACACCACCTCATATTGTGATGCTTTTATCATACCATGTTATTCAGATTTTTCCAAGCCTTACGGATGGTTATTAAAAACAAATTCAGGATACTCTTCATGGGCCTATCCCAGTATTCCTTTTATAAAGCTTGCCCTGTGAATCGGACACGGACCGTCCTTTCGGAGCTTTTCCATGTGCTCGGCCGAACCGTAACCCTTGTTTCCGGCAAAACCGTACCCGGGGTAAAGCCTGTCAAGCTCAATCATCATATGGTCTCTCGTCACCTTGGCAACGACGCTTGCGGCTGCAATGGATAAGCTTTTGGCGTCACCCTTGATAATCGGAACCTGAAGAATGGAACCGTTTTTTTCCGGAAAGAGCTCATTCACTCCCGGAATGGTTACTGCATCATTTAGTAATACATCCGGTGCACCACATTGCATTGCCATGCTTTTTAATGCCTCACGCATAGCCTGAAAGGTTGCCTGTAAAATATTAATCCGGTCAATCGTGCAATGATCGACACAGCCGACACCATATGCGACAGCCTTTTCTAAAATCTCAGGGAACAATTCTTCGCGTTTCTTTTCAGACAGCTGCTTGGAATCATTCAGGTACAAGATCTGACAATCCTTTGGCAGTACCACTGCAGCTGCGACTACCGGTCCTGCAAGGGGTCCACGCCCCACCTCATCAATACCGCAGACAACCTGATACTCACTGTAGGTGCGCTCATAAGCAAGCATTGCCTGTACTCGTTCGCACTCTGCAAGGTAATGCTCCTTCTTTTTTCTCGCCTGTGCAATCAGCTTTTGAACCCCTGAACGCTCATCCGAAGCATATCTGGAAATTACTTCCTCCAAAGCGTCATTGGAAGCTTGTTTTAATTCTTCTTTTATCCGGTCGATTTTAACACTCATCAAAGCCTCCACGTTCCAGCGTAATCCTGCCAATTTTTCCGGTCCGGAAATCATCCATAATAAATCCTGCAGCACGGTCTATGTCAGCCTCTCCACCCTTTTTCAGACAGGCGCGTTTTCTTGCAATCCGCTCCAGTGCTTCATTTCCGTCCGCAATTTCCTCAACACCGTATTTTTTTTCAATAATTCCCGGATAGTCGGTATACAGGTACTCCAAAAGTGTTACCGCAAGCTCACGGATATCCAGTATATCCTCATTAATGGAACCAATCCAGGCAATTCGAAGCCCAACCCCCTGATCCTCAAATTTCGGCCATAAAATACCCGGAGTGTCCAAAAGCTCCAGTTCCTTATTCAGCCGAATCCACTGCTTTCCCTTGGTAACGCCCGGTTTATTGCCGGTCAGGGTGCAGTTTTTTCCTGCAAACGCATTGATAAAGGTAGACTTTCCAACATTCGGAATTCCGAGAATCATGGCGCGAAGCGGTCTTCCGATAATGCCCTTCTTCAGGTCGCGTTCCCGTTTTTCTTTGCAGGCTTCTTTTATTACTCCAAGCACATTTTTCACTCCGGTGCCACCTTTCGCATTGATCGGAAGCACACGATAGCCCTGCTTTTCAAAATATGCTTTGTATTCCTTCGTCCTGACATCATCCGCCAAATCTGCTTTGTTTAACAGCAATACACGCGGTTTATTTCCGGCCAGTTTATTTATGTCCGGATTTTTTGAGCTGATTGGAATGCGCGCATCCACCAGTTCCACAATCACATCCACCAGCTTCAGCTCGTCCTGAATCTGGCGCTTTGCTTTACTCATATGTCCCGGATACCATTGATAATGCATCTGCATTCCTCCTATTTTTTCACTTTTTCCTTATCCGCTTTCTCCAGATTCAGTTTCGATACGATTCCAAACGGCTTCTCCGTCAGCCAGGCCTTTCCGATAATCTGGTTCGTTGTTACCGTTCCGATGTTGGCAAACCGGCTGTCTTCGCTTTTATTACGGTTATCTCCAAGCACAAAGTATTCATCTGCCTCCAGTACATACGGTTTCTCCGCAAGTCCTGCCAGATGCATTTTTTCAAGATTCTTCACCGGTTCCTTCAGTTCCGTGCCATCGATATAAATCACGCCGTCAATAATCTGTATTGTCTCACCCGGAAGTCCAATTACACGCATAACGTAATAAAAGCTATGTTCCTCTTCCTCCCTGTCAAAAACAATAACATCAAAGCGTTTCGGTTCCTGCAGCTTATAAGATAATTTATTGATCAGGATTACCGTGTTTTCCGGCAGTGTCGGTTCCATGGAGCTTCCGGGCATCTTCGTCCGGTCAAAAGAAACCTTTACAAAAAAATAAGCCAGAATAACTACGGCAATTATTTCAAAACCAAACAGAATCCAGCCAATGATTTTCTTTTTTTGCTGTTTTTTTCTTTTCCGGTTTCCGCCGAAATCAAAATCATAGCCCTCCATCAGAACCTCCTTCCTGCCACAATATAAAGAGAAAGGGACAATATACATTGTCCCTTTGCGTTACTATCTGATAACTTCTTTCACCTTTGCCTTCTTACCGATTCTCTGACGCAGGTAGTTGAGCTTTGCTCTGCGAACCTTACCATGTCTGATTACTTCAATCTTCTCAACGCTCGGAGAATG
>CALZBV010000235.1 GCA_945622055.1 uncultured Clostridia bacterium | reverse complement strand
CCAGAATCTCATCCTTGAGGGGTGCTATTTTCCGTTTGACTGGAAAAAGGATTTTACCGATGAATATCTCTCCGAAATTCGGTTTCTTTGTCTTTGCATGAGTGAAGAATACATAGAGAAGAACTTTGAAAAGACGAAGGAGTATGCATCGTGCATTGAAAAAAGAATGGAGGAGGGGGATTATTCGAAGGAAATGCTGCTTGGTGAAAATATACGGTACCGTAAGGGCTGTGAAGCATACAACCTTCCTTATACCCTGATTACCAACGACTATGAAAAGACAATTAAAAGAGAGCTTTTACTTGCTTTCGTACCGGAGAAAATACGCAGTTATCTGGGAAATCAGGAGTTTGTGCGAAATCAGGTCGGCATGTCAGAATCTGATGTGCTTATGTTTGAACACGATGTGTTAAAAATTCAAAAAAAATCAGTAGAAACAGAAAACGAGGCGCAGATTGTTTCGTGGCTTGCCGGAAGGCTTCCGGTTCCTGAGATTAAGTTTTATTGTACCGATTCGGAAAGAGCATATACGCTGATGAGCCGACAGAAAGGAAGGATGCTTTGTGAGGAGGAGTATCTTACCAGACCGAAGCAGCTGATTCATTATGTGGCGGAAGGCTTAAAGCTGCTTTGGTCGGTTCCGGTTGAAACATGTCCGCTTACAGCCAGTAGACTTTCAGAGCGGCTTAAGGCAGCACGTTATAATGTGGAGCATGGTTTGGTGGATTTGGACAATGTGGAGCCGGAGACCTTTGGACCGGGAGGCTTTGCAAATCCCATGGAGCTTCTGGTGTGGCTGGAAACGCATCAGCCTGCGGAGGAGCTGGTGCTTACCCATGGAGATTTTTGTCTGCCGAATGTATTCGGAGATGAGAATGGTATCTGTGGTTTTATTGATTTGGGGAAAATGGGACCGGCAGACCGTTGGCAGGATATTGCAATTGCACTGCGAAGCCTGCATCACAATTTTGCAGGAAAGTATTCCGGAGGAAAGGCGTATTTTGCATTTGAACCGTCCATGCTGCTTGAGGAGCTTGGAATTGAGCCGGATGAAGAAAAGAACCGGTATTATTTGCTGTTGGATGAATTGTTCTGAGGAAGCACTGATAATTCGGTGTTTCCCTGATTGGTGACCGGTCAGGGAGGAATACGAACTGTGCGTATTACATTTTGTTTGAACCGGAAAAGAGCAATAGAGAAAGAAATTATAGAAAGAAGGAGGGCGCAGCAAAACGTTGTTTGTTGTAAATGGGGATTTTCTATCCTTACTAATCTTTGACAATAACAGGGCTGCGAAAAACTATGGCAAAGGCAGAAGCTTCAATCAGAATCGGAACAAAGCTGTTACGGAACAGGATTACATTTGCCCCTACGGTGAAGTTTGATTTTACAGATGACTCGGGAAAGGCAAATGAGAGACTGGTTTCCCATTATGTGGAGCGAGCGAGGGGAGGATGCGGTCTGATTTGCGTGGAAGCAACTGCGGTGACACCGGGTGGACGCTTCTGTAAGACTCATATGGGACTTTGGAATGACGAACAGATGGAAGGGCATAAGGAGCTTACTGCAGGCTGTCATGAACATGGAGCGGTTGTAATTATTCAGCTGAATCATACGGGATACACCGCAAATCCGGAATGCGGTCCGGCAATCGGGCCGTCTGCCATGAAAAGACAAGGCTTTCGTGGGGAATATACAACGATTGCAATGAGTATTTCGGAAATCCATGAGATGCAGCAGGCATTTGTTGACGCGGCGGTTCGGGCAAAGAAGGCGGGCTATGACGGAGTTCAGCTACATGGCTGTCATGGGTATCTGATGAATCAGTTTATGGCACCGTCTGCGAATCTGCGTGAGGATGAATACGGTGGAAGTGTGGAAAACAGAGCAAGGTTTTGCTGTGAAATCATCCGAAGGGTACGTGAGCTTTGCGGAAATGATTTCCTGATTTCAGTACGGACCTCAGGGTATGACAATGATTTGGCAGATGCCGTTGCAGTGGCAGAGGAATATGTAAAGGCAGGGTGTGATTATTTGCAGGTATCCTCCGGCATTTCTTCTTTAGAGAGTCTTCCGGCGTTTCACGATCCCCGTGTTTCGGATATTCAGAGTCTCGGTGCCTATTTTCATGAGCATTTTGCGGGACGTGTACCGGTATCCTGCGTGGGGGGACTCACAGAGCCGGGGCAGATTCGGTATTTGCTTGAAAACGACTACGTAGATACGGTGGATGTTGCACGTGCCATCCTGGCGGATCCGGACTTTGCAAATGCTGTTATTACCGGCGGAGAGTATGTGAAGTGCTATGGATGTAAGGCTTGCCAGTATGGACCGTTTATGCCGCATACCTGTCCGGCGGAGAGGAAAAGAAAAAAATGAATTCGGACGCATGGGGACAAAGAGTAGTCGAAAAAGCTCTGGAATATGCAGATTATCAATGGGTTGCCACCGAAGCGAATGTGATGCACGGTGTGGATGAAGACGGACATTTTGTGGATACACCGGATGTGACGTGGAAGGGTGAGGTGCTTGCCTGTGGCTGGTGGAAGGTGAATGAAACCAACGTGGGGATTCCTTACGGCTGGGGAAATGCGTCTACATTAGAAGAATTTGAAACGGGACTCGCAGAAGGGAAGTATGCCGGGAATGTACCGGAGGATAAATCGCGTTACGGAAGCCGTTATTCGGTGGGGGTGGACTGCTCCGGACTACTGACGATTTGCTGGGAGTTACCGAAGAAGATTGCAACAAGAGATATTCCGCTCTATGCCGATGTGGTGGATAACCTTGATGAAATACGGCAGGGGGATGTATTTGCAAAGGTTGGCAGTCATGTCATGTTTTTTAAAGAGTTTGTGAATGACGGAAAAACGGAAGTTGTTATTATTGATTCAACGAGGGGGACGGGGAAGGTTTCACAGAGAATAGAAAATGTTGCGGAATTGTTCCGAAAGGGATATAAGATTTATCGGAAGAAGCAGGAGGAGTAACCATG
>CALZBV010000234.1 GCA_945622055.1 uncultured Clostridia bacterium | reverse complement strand
TTCGAAGAAGCGTAAAGGCCTTTTCCAAAGCATCTTTATCGTAGAATTCAATTCTTAGCACACCGCGCTCGAATTCACGGTTGTGAACGATACCGATGTTTTTCAGGCTGACCCGGTTATTCGCAAGAAGCGTGGCAAATGTTGCGATGGCGCCGGCTTCATCACGGATGTCGGCATACAGAAGGAATTGCTCCGGAAGAACCCCTTTTCGTTCGCTTAAGGAGTTACGGAAGGCACCGGCTTCTTCAAACAGGGTGGCAACCTTACCGGGCTGTTCTTTGGATAAAATATCATACGCTTCGTTTAACAGGGACATATAGCGTTTTAATGTGGGAAGTACAAAACTTTTGTTGGAACTGAGAATCCCTTCCCAAAGGGTGGGAGAGGAGGAAGCAATTCTTGTAATATCTTTGAAACCGCCGGCTGCCAAAAGTTTCATGGTTGCAGAGCGTTCCGAGGTGCGGACAAGGTTAACCAGCTGTGCTGCAATCAGGTGTGGAACGTGACTGATTGCAGAAACTGCATCATCGTGCTCCTCTGTGGTAAGTATCACCGGAATCGATTTCATGGCACGTACGAGAGAAACAAAAGCCTCTACAAGCTCCGCAGGACAGGACGGCTCAGCTGTGACTGCATAATATGCATTTTCCATAAGGAGTGCGCTGCTGTTGGAAAAACCGTTGCGCTCGGAACCGGTCATCGGATGTCCGCCGATAAAGCGTTCGGAAAGACCTGCTGCGCGAACTGCTTCGTGGATTCCGGATTTCACACTACCGACATCTGTGAGTACGGTGTGCGAAGAAATCAGCGGCGCAAGCTGTCCGATGTAGCTGATGTTATTTTCGACCGGAGCACAAAGGAAAATCAAATCGCATTCGGAAAGTCCGGAAAGAGCAAATACGGCATCATCTACAACTTTTGCACGGATTGCTTCGGCAATGTCACCGGAAAGCGCAGTACGGCGGGAATATGCAGTTATTCTACAGGAAGGGTAAAGGCTGCGGAGACACCGTGCAATGGAGCCACCGATCAGACCTAACCCGATAAAACCAAAATTCTGAAACATTTCAATTACCTCCGAAAAGGATATAAAACCGTATTCATTTTATACTGTTTGCAAGGGAATGTCAACGCTTTTCTGCGTTAAAGTGTAACAGAAGATGACAGATTGAAGTGAAAAAGATGCCCGTTCGGTCTAAAAAAAAGTTGAAGTTCGCTTAAAAATCGGTTAAACTGAAAAGGAACAGGACAGAGTATACTGTTGTGTTTTGGAGAAAAAGATTGGAAAGATGGTATTTGTATGAAGGATTTTTTACCGGTTTGCAGAGAGGATATGGAAAGACGCGGCTGGGAGCAGTGCGATTTTGTCTATATCATCGGTGATGCGTATGTAGATCATACCTCCTTCGGACCGGCGATTATCAGCCGCGTGCTTGAAAGCTATGGATATAAGGTCGGTATTATTTCACAGCCGGACTGGAAGGACGAAAAAAGCATTCAGATACTTGGTGAGCCACGTCTGGCTTTTCTGGTATCTGCGGGAAATATGGATACGATGGTAAATCACTACACCGTGGCTAAAAAGCGCCGTCAGGCAGACGCCTATACTCCCGGAGGTATCATCGGAAAGCGTCCGGACCGTGCAACAATTGTATATTGCAACCTGATTCGCCGTGTCTACAAAAAGAAGAAGCCAATCGTTATTGGTGGTATTGAGGCATCGCTTCGCCGGCTGGGGCATTATGATTACTGGTCCGACTCCCTGAAGCGTTCGATATTACTGGATTCCGGTGCAGATCTTCTGATATACGGAATGGGTGAACGACCGATTGCCGAGATAGCAGAGGCACTGGATTCCGGCCTTTCCATTAAGGATATTACATATATTTCAGGAACGGTTTATAGGACAGACTCACTTGCGTCGGTATATGATGCCGTTACGCTTCCTTCCTTTGAGGATATCAAGGCAAGCAAGGAGCAGTTTGCAAAGAGCTTTTATGTTCAGTATTGCAACACAGACCCGTTTTCGGGAAAGCGGCTGGTAGAGGCTTACAGGGAAAAGGAATATGTCGTGCAGAATCCTCCGGCAAAGCCTCTTAGTCAGGAGGAAATGGACAGGGTATATTCCCTGCCTTATATGAGAACGTATCATCCGTCTTATGAAGAGGCGGGAGGGATTCCGATTATCAATGAGCTGAAATTCAGTCTCGTCAGTAACCGCGGATGCTTTGGCGGCTGCAGCTTCTGTGCGTTGACCTTTCATCAGGGACGCATTATTCAGACCAGAAGTCATGAATCGATTCTTGAGGAAGCAAAGCTGATGACCTGGGATCCGGATTTTAAGGGATATATTAACGATGTCGGGGGACCGACAGCTAATTTCAGGGCACCGGCCTGTGAAAAGCAGCTCACAAAGGGTGTTTGTACGAACCGGCAGTGTCTGTTTCCGACGCCTTGTAAAAATCTGAAGGTAGATCATAAGGATTATTTGTCGCTGCTTCGAAAGCTTCGTGAGATTCCGCGTGTGAAAAAGGTGTTTATCCGTTCGGGAATCCGCTTTGATTATTTGATTTATGATAAGGACAGGACGTTCCTGCGCGAATTGTGTGAGCATCATGTCAGCGGACAGTTAAAGGTTGCGCCGGAGCATGTCTGTGACCCGGTGCTTCAGAAAATGGGCAAGCCGGGCCGTAGCGTTTATGATGAATTTATCCGGGAGTACAGGAAGATGAACGAGAAGCTTGGAAAGGAGCAATATGTTGTGCCTTATCTGATGTCGTCTCATCCGGGTTCTACGATGAAGGAGGCAGTGGAGCTTGCGGAGTATCTCCGTGACCTGGGCTATATGCCGGAGCAGGTACAGGACTTTTATCCGACGCCTTCCACGATTTCAACCTGTATGTATTATACAGGGCTTGACCCTCGGACGATGCAGCCGGTTTATGTACCGAAGTCTCCGCATGAAAAAGCAATGCAGCGTGCATTAATCCAGTACCGCAATCC
>CALZBV010000233.1 GCA_945622055.1 uncultured Clostridia bacterium | reverse complement strand
AAAATGCGACGCAAAAGCGGCGCAGAATATCGCAAAGCGATATTCTTTGTTCATCGATAAAAAGAGCCTCCTGCAAACGGGAGGCTCTTTTTCAGAGGGGGGTTATTTATCGAAAAATTTGAAATAGCGCATTGTGTTGTTGTAGGAGATATCCTGTACCATTTTGCCCAGAAACTCCATGTCAGCCGGGTATTCGCCGTTTTCCACCCAGGTTCCGATGAGGTTACACAGGATACGGCGGAAATACTCATGTCTTGTATAAGAGAGGAAGCTTCTGGAATCGGTTAACATTCCGATAAAGTTTGCCAGAAGTCCGAGGTTTGCAAGAGAGGTCATCTGCTCTGCCATACCGGTTTTGTTGTCATTAAACCACCATGCGGAGCCGTGCTGAAGCTTACCGACGGCGGAAGAGTCCTGGAAACAGCCGATAATCGTATCAATGGCGGCATTGTCGATTGGATTGATGGAGTACAAAACGGTACGAGGGAGCTCATCGGTCTGTGCCAGCGCATCAAGGAAGGCTGCAAGCTCAGAAGAACAGTTTACGGAGTTGATGCAGTCAAAGCCGGTATCTGCTCCGATGGCTTTATAAATTCTCGTATTATTGTCACGGCGTACTCCGTAGTGGAGCTGCATTGCCCAGTCGAGACGATGATATTCCTTTCCCATGAATACGAGAAATGCATATTTGAATTTGTTCTGTTCTGCAAGAGACGGCAGTTCGCCGGAAAGGCGTTTGCTAAAGATAGCTGCTACCTCTTCCTCAGAAGCAGGAGCGTACATGACGTATTCCAGACCATGGTCCGAAATTTTGCAGCCCATCGAGGCGAAGAAATCAAGACGCACATGGAGAGCATCCTTTAATTCTGCAAAGGATCCGATTTTTATACCGCTGACAGCGGAAAGCTTTGCCAGATAGTCAAGATAATCCGGCTTTTCAAGATTCATTGCTTTATCCGGGCGCCATGCAGGCAGTACCGAAACGTCAAAGGACGGGTCTTCTGCAATCATTTTGTGCCAGCCCAGGGAATCCACCGGGTCGTCGGTAGTACAGATAGCAGTTACATTTGATTTTTTGATGAGCTTGCGCGCACTGAAATCCGCTTCCGCAAGCTTTTGATTACAAAGCGTCCAGACCTCTTCTGCGGTTTCAGGAGAAAGTGTACCTTCATATCCGAAATAGCGCTGTAATTCCAGATGGCTCCAGTGGTAGAGCGGATTGCCGATTGCTTTCTGAAGCGTGCCGGCCCAGGCAACAAATTTTTCATAGTCGCTTGCATTTCCTGTAATATATTTCTCCTCCACGCCGTTAGAACGCATCTGGCGCCATTTATAGTGGTCTCCGCCCAGCCAGACCTGCGTGATATTTTCGAATCTGCGGTCCTCTGCAATTTCCTGCGGACTGATGTGGCAGTGGTAGTCGATAATCGGCATCTTGGCAGCGTAGTCGTGGTACAGTGTCTTTGCGGTATCGTTGGATAATAAAAAATCCTTTCCCATAAATGGAGTCATAGCTGAATCCTTCTTTCTTATGAATTTCGGAAAACGCAGAATAATCATTCAACATTTCTCCGTTAATCAGGTGCAGAGGGGAGCATAATCAGTACGCAGTACCTCTGGCAATAAAATCGTTTGAAATCATGGTTTTGTTCGGAACATCCGCTCCCTGTAAAACCCGCATCAGATTTGTTACTGTAGTAATGCTTAAGGTCTCCACGTGATTGTCCAGGGTAGAAAGCTCCGGCTCTGTGCAGATACCGAGGAGAGAGTTGTTGTAGCCGACAATCTCCAGCTCCTCCGGAACGCAGATGCCTGCCTGCCCGGCGAATTTCACGGCAGCCACGGCAAGTCCGTCCTCGGAAGCCAGGATGGCATCATACGAGGTTCCTTCACCATAAAGAGATGTTAAAATGTCTTTTGTTAAGAGTATATCATTCGGACAAAGCCGTATGGCATCTTCGGCAATCGTAAGTCCTGCGGCGGTAATACCGTCGCGAAAGCCCCTGATTTTGGTACGGCTGCTACTGCTGTCGGAACGGTAAAGAAAAGCAAAGTGCTTTCTGCCGTGGGAAGCAAGACGTTCTACGGTGTCGAAAACAGCCTGATAATCATCGCAAAGGGTACAGTAGATATTCGGATGGTTCAGATAGCCGTTGATCATCATAACGGGAACCTCTGCTGCGGCAGAGAGAATGTAGTCATTGTCAGACTTAGTGGACTCCAGAAAATGGGAGCCGACCAGAATGACCGCATCTACACGCTTTGAGAGCAGGAGCCGGAGGTAGTTCTTTTTGTTTTCCAGTTCGTAGCCGGTACAGCAGAGAAAGGACTCATACCCATTTTTGCGGAGGGTCTGTTCAAGATAATAGACCGCATTTGCGAGAAAGGCATCCGAGGAATCGGAGCAGAGGATACCGATGGTGTGCATGGTATTCAGCCCCAGTCCCCTGGCAAATGCATTCGGAGTGTAGCCGAGTTCTTCCATAACAGCCAGAACCCGTTCCTTGGTTTTGTCACTGACATTCTGATTCCCATTCAGTACACGGGACACGGTAGCAATGGAAACACCGGCCTTTTTTGAAACGTCATAAATGTTCATAATTTGAAAGCCCTTACAAAAATAAAATTGGAATATAGAAACATTATACACTAGGAGTTCTACTATCGCAAGTATAATTTTAAAAAAAAATAAGGAAAAAACAATGAAAAACAAGTTGACAGTTTTTTGGAAAAAGAGTACAATCAGTTTGTAAATACTTACATAATTCCAATTAAGGAGAGTAAAACAATGGCAAAGGTTGTTACAATGGGAGAAATTATGTTAAGACTTTCTACCCCGGGAAACGAGAAGTTTATTCAGGCAGATGAGTTTGATGTATGCTACGGTGGCGGTGAGGCAAATGTAGCGGTTTCTCTGGCAAATTACGGACACGATGCACAGTATGTCACCAAGGTTCCGAGGAACCCGATCGGGGAGTGTGCGGTTGCTGCACTTCGTAAGATGAATGTAGGAACCGGACATATTGCTTACGGCGGAGAGCGTCTCGGTATCTATTTT
>CALZBV010000232.1 GCA_945622055.1 uncultured Clostridia bacterium | reverse complement strand
AAGGTAATCCGTATGCAATTGCATTTCCGAGAGGTCAGATAGCAGGCTCTCCGTATGATTTCAGCTTCAGCGGTGTAAAGTCTGCGGTTCTGAATTACCTGAATCAGATGGAGATGCAAAAGCTTGAGATAAACCGTGCGGATGTTGCGGCTTCATTTCAACAGTCTGTTGTAGATGTGCTGGTGGAAAAAACGCTGGCAGCGGTAAAAAATACCGGAATGAAGAAGCTTGCACTGGCAGGCGGAGTTGCATCCAATTCTGCAATTCGTGCCGGAATGCAGAACGCCTGTGATAAGGCAGGAATTGAATTGTTCCGTCCGTCGCCGGTTCTTTGTACGGATAATGCCGTTATGATTGGGTCGGCGGCGTATTATGATTACCAAAAAGGAATCCGGCACGGCTGGGATCTGAATGCCGTACCGAATCTCGTACTGGGGGAAAGATAAAGTCACTACAGTGAAGCTGGATGGGGGAAGAAAAGCATATGGCTTTTCGAAAGGAGAGGCAGAAGCATGGTTACCGGGATTATTTTGGCAGGTGGAAAAGGCACCAGAATGCAGAGTGATGTTCCGAAGCAGTATATGCTGCTTGCAGGAAAACCGCTGATTTATTATTCGCTGAAGGCGTTTGAAGAAAGTGAGGCGGATAATGTGATTCTGGTTACTTCTGACGGTGACGAGGCATATTGCAGACAGGAAATCGTGGAGCGTTACGGATTTGCGAAGGTGGTTGCGATTACGGCCGGCGGAAGAGAACGCTATGAATCTGTTTACCGGGGGCTTTTGAAGGCAGATAAGCCAAATCTGGTACTGATTCATGACGGCGCAAGACCGATGGTTACACCGGGGCTGATTAACCGTATGATCCGACAGACAGAAGAATACGGTGCATGTGTGGCCGGAATGCCGGTAAAGGATACCATCCAGATTACGGATGCAGCCGGAAGAATCACCCTGACTCCGAAGAGGGAAAGTCTCTGGGCAGCCCAGACCCCGCAGGCATTTTTGTTTCCGATTGTGTTTTCGGCGTATTCAAGGCTGATGCAGGAAAAGGAAATTACGGTAACGGATGACGCTTCGGTCGTCAGTCTGTATTCGGATACACCGATTCAGATGGTGTACGGAAGCTTTTCCAATTTGAAGGTGACAACTCCGGAGGATCTTCTGCTTGCGGAGGCTCTTTTGCGCAATCACTGACAATTCCGGTGTAAAGCAGATGGGATTTATTTGTTTGCCTTATCTCTGCCTCCAATCTTAGAGAGCAGGAATACAACGATCATTACAATAATAACGGTAACGAAAATGCCAAGCATTCCTTTCCACATAATCACAAGAGTGTCCATAAAATTATTCCAGTTAATCTTCATTGTTTTACCTCCTTACAACATTCCAAGAACCAGCTTGATCACAAGACCGCCGGCTACGGCGGAAGCAATCTGGCCTGCCACGTTTGCTCCTGCAGCGTGCATCAGGATGATGTTACCCGGCTCTTCCTTTTGTGCAAGCTTTTGAACGACACGGGAAGCCATTGGAAACGCGGAAATACCTGCCGCACCTATCATAGGGTTAATCTTCTTTTTACGGAAGATGTTCATAAGCTTTGCAAGCAGGATGCCGCCGATGGTGTCAAAAACAAATGCAATCAAGCCGATGAGCATGATTAAAAAGGTATCGGGCTTTACGAAATCCTCCGCACGCATACTGAAGGAAATTGTGAGGCCGAGAAGCAGGGTAATTAAGTTAGCAAGGTTATTTTGTGCCGTGTCGGAAAGACTGCCGAGCACCCCGCATTCACGCAGGAGATTACCGAACATCAGGAAACCGACCAGGGACACGGACTGCGGTGAAACAAAGCCCACAACAAAGGTAACAAGAATCGGGAATATAATACGTGTCACTTTGGAAACATTTGACGGGGTATATTCCATATGGATGCATCTTTCCTTTTTCGTTGTGATAAGCTTGATTACCGTCGGCTGGATAATCGGTACGAGGGCCATGTAGGAGTAAGCCGCTACTGCGATGGCGCCGACATATTTCGATTTTAATACCTGGGATACCAAAATCGCGGTAGGACCGTCCGCAGCACCGATGATACCGATGGAGGCGGCATCCCTCAGGTCGAAACCAAGAAGAGCGGCAAGAGAGATGGCAAAGAAAATGCCAAATTGCGCAGCACCGCCGAATAAAAACATGGACGGGTTGGATAAAAGCGGTCCGAAGTCAATCATTGCACCGATTCCGATAAACAGAAGAATCGGCATTGCCTCGGAAGCCTGAATTCCGATATCAAACAGCCACTCGATGATACCGGCAGTTTCCACGCCCTCAATTGTCTGGTTCAGGACAGAGGTAAACGGAAAGTTAACTAAAATTGCTCCGAAGCCCATCGGAATTAAGAGGGAAGGCTCATATTCCTTCTTGATACCGAGCCAGATGAGCAGGGCACCGATTACATACATGACACACTGCTGCCAGGTGACAGAAGTGATGCCTTCAATTAAGAAATCCATAAGTATGCTCCTTTTTGCAGTTTGTGGGGCAGTCGTGACTTCGTCACTCGGTCGTTGACGCGTTCGCATGACTGCGCATCCGCCGGGAACAAGTTCCCACGGTCTGCTTGCATGCTCACTTTGCCTGCACGAAAAAAAAGACTTTTGTTACAACTATAGTTGTAACAAAAGTCTTGCCGTTTCAATTCCGAGCGGATTATTTCGAATCGTTCTGACGCAGAAGAATACAACGAGTGCCGGCTACTCCCTTTTGAGTTCTTTATAGCGTAACAATCCGAATTAATTATGTTTCTTTGGAATGCTACAATAGAATTATACAACAGAACGGTAGATATGTCAAGTAGTTCGTAGAAGGTTAAGCAACTTTAACATCGTCAAAACAATGTGAAATTGTCTCATAGAAAATATATATCATAAAAGCTTGCGTAATGACAATGTATTGACACATAGTGAAAGAAGTATTATAATGCAGAAAAAGTGGAGGTATGTCTTATGGATACAAATTTGAATGTTGCTATTGCACCAAAGGATTCAACGTTTCAAGTAAGAAT
>CALZBV010000231.1 GCA_945622055.1 uncultured Clostridia bacterium | reverse complement strand
AGTGACGAAGTCACGAAGTGAGTGGGCCGTGCGAAGCACGAGCCAGCACGCAAACCCAGGCGATGCGAACGCGCCCACGACTGAGTGACGAAGTCACGAAGTGAGTGGACCGTGCGAAGCACGAGCCAGCACGCAAATCCAGGCGATGCGAACGCGCCCACGACTGAGTGACGAAGTCACGAAGTGAGTGGGCCGTGCGAAGCACGAGCCAGCACGCAAACGCAGGCGATGCGAACGCGCCCACGACTGAGTGACAGGGGTTTTGGCGGTGGTTCAGACCACCCGGTTTTGCCGGAGCGAAAGTATCGCATATATGTGCATTCAGATAAATCAATACAAAGAAGTGGAGGAGCAAGATGAGTAAGAAAACACAGATTACGGCAACGGTAGTTTCGCAAAAGTGCCTGACCGGAGAGATTTTTGAACTCCGGATTGACGCAAAGGAAATTGCTGAGGAGGCTAAGGCAGGGCAGTTTGTGTCCTTATACTGTAAGGAGGGCGGAAGACTGCTTCCACGGCCAATCAGTATTTGCGGAATTGATAAGGAAAAGGGAGAGCTTCGTCTCGTGTACCGTATTGCAGGAGAAGGAACAAAGGAATTTTCGACGCTTGTGTCCGGTGATTCGATTGTTGTAACCGGTCCGCTTGGAAACGGATTTATGACGGAAGATTGCAAAGAGGGCATGCATGCAGTGCTGTTTGGTGGTGGCATCGGTATTCCTCCGATGTTAGAGCTTGCAAAGGTGCTTCCGGGTAAGAAAACCATTGTGCTCGGATATCGTGATGCGGATACGTTCCTGGCAAAGGAATTTGAGGCATATGGGGAGGTATTGATTGCATCTGACAATGGTGCGGCTGGCACGAAGGGAACAGTTCTGGACGCATGGAAGGCAGCCGGGGCACAGGGAGATTTGCTGTTTGCCTGCGGACCGAAGCCGATGTTAAAGGGAATCAAAGCTGCAGCGCAGGAAAAGAACATTCGTGCACAGCTTTCGTTAGAAGAACGTATGGCTTGCGGAATCGGTGCATGTCTTGCCTGTGTTTGTAAAACAACGAAAAAGGATGAGCATTCCCAGGTAAATAACACGAGAATTTGTAAGGAAGGCCCGGTATTTTACGCAGAGGACATTGAGCTGTAAACCAATCGGAGCATAAACGAGAAAAGGAGTAAAACTATGAGTAAAAATCTTTCGGTAACAATTGCCGGAGTTACGATGAAAAATCCGGTAACGGTTGCTTCCGGAACGTTTGGATCCGGTATGGAATACGGAGAATTTGTAGATTTGAACCGTCTTGGTGCCGTTACAACAAAGGGCGTTGCAAATGTTCCGTGGGAAGGAAACCCGACGCCTCGTATTGCAGAGACAAAGAGTGGAATGCTGAATGCCATTGGCCTTCAAAATCCGGGTCTGGAAACCTTTAAATCGCGTGATATCCCGTTTTTACGTCAGTATGATACCAGAATCATTGTAAATGTGTGTGGACGTTCCAAGGAGGATTATGTGGATGCGGTAGAGCAACTGGCACAGACTCCGGCAGACCTTCTGGAAATCAATATTTCCTGTCCGAACGTAAAACACGGCGGTATTGCATTTGGTCAGGATCCGAAGATGGCAGAAGAGATTACGGCTGCCGTAAAGCGTGTTGCCAAACAGCCGATTATCATGAAGCTTTCACCGAATGTAACGGATATTACGGAAATGGCGAGAGCGGTTGAGGCTGGTGGCGCTGATGCGGTTTCGCTGATTAATACCATAACCGGAATGAAGATTGATATCAACCGCAGAACCTTTGCAGTAGCCAACAAAACAGGCGGTCTTTCGGGCCCGGCCATTAAGCCTGTGGCTGTGCGTATGGTATACCAGGTCGCACAGGCTATCGGGCTTCCGATTATCGGCATGGGAGGAATTTCATGTGCAGAGGACGCACTGGAATTTATTATGGCAGGAGCTACGGCGGTAGCAGTCGGAACTGCAAACTTTGTTAATCCGAATACAACGATTGAAGTAATCGAGGGCATTGAGCGTTACATGGACAAGTACGGAGTACAGGATATCCGGGAACTGATCGGCTGTGTAAAATAACGGCACAGTCAAAGCTTATATGGAATTCATACGGCGGCGGGACGGTGCATAACCGAACTGCCGCTTAAATAATTTTGACAGCTGAAATTCATCATAAAATCCGAAGCTAAGCGCAATATCCCGAAGACCACGGTTGGAATTTTGCGGAAGCAGCTCATGAATCATGGAAAGCTTCTGGTTCAGTTGGTACTGATAGATTGTGGTACCGGTAACGGCCTTAAAACGGTGTCCGAGCGTGCGGGAACTGAGGCCGAAGCGGTTGGCGAGTTCTTCACTGTGAAAGAAGCGGTCGCTGTTTGTCAGAAAGAGCTGTTTCAATTCACTAACGACCGGATCCTCCAGAAGTGAGGCTTCGGTGCTTCCGGATGCCAGTTCATACAAAAGCAGTTCAAACAGGGCAGACAGACGCTGTTCCCGGAAGGAATCCTTTCTTGTCCAGTATTCTTCAATAATCTTTTGAAACAACATTGTAATCTGCAGGTTTCCTGTGCAATCTGTCAGCTTTCCGACCGGAATCAGGTTCCCGACATCGGTACCGTCTTCCGGCAACGCCTCACAGTGCAAATACATATTTCTCATGTGAGGAGAGCATTTTTCCGTGCTGAAATGGTGCTTTCCGGGTTCCAGAATCAGGAGCTGCCCTTCTTTCAGGGGATAGATTTCCGTATCTTCCCTGATTTCCCAATTTCCTTTGATCATGTATAAAAAGTCATACTCCGTCATGATGCGGTCCGGGTGAAGTATGCCTTCAGAGCTGTAGTTGAAATTACACTGTGTGACCTTTCGTTTTCGGGAAACGGAAAAGTAAAGCATAAGCAGATTCCTCCTTCGGGAAAATACATAGTGAACAATAGAATTATTTTAATATCTATTATGTTTTATTATATATCTATACGACCGGAAAATCAACTAGCTTCTGAAATCTACATGGATTATTCCGCATTATCCATTCTTCGTAACAAAAGAATCTGATATTCTGTATTCAGAAGAAATTGAGTGATGCAGAAAGAAACTGCGGAAAACGAATTCACACAGGGAGGAACA
>CALZBV010000230.1 GCA_945622055.1 uncultured Clostridia bacterium | reverse complement strand
TTACCGCCGTAAGGTACTCTGTCTGCTCCGGGTGCTTTTCATATGCATTGTAAAATCCGACCATTGCCTCACACTGTACCCACCAGATGCGGTTTTCCAGCACCTTTCCGTTCTCACATTCTGCCGGAACACTCTCTCCGTTGTAAGCAACCGAAAGAATTTTTTTCTCCAGTGCCGTAATCATGTCCCTGCATTTGTCCGAATATACCGGATTCTGAAGAATCGAAAGCCCCCGGTCCAAAAGCCATGCGGTTTCAATGTCATGTCCATAGGAATGCAGGTCAATCAGCGTATTCATCTTATCGTCGAAGAACACCTCCATGCGCTCCTTTTCCCGAGAGTAAATCTTGTCACAGAACAGATCCAGAATCCACTCCATGCTCTTTTTGACCGGCTCCATTCTGCTCACACGATAAAGCTCCGTATATGCCTCAAAAATATGCAGTGTCGTGTTCATTGTCTTTGATGCCATGACACCGTTTTCCGATAAATGCTCGTTGCTCTGCGGTCCGAAATCAACAGAGAGTGCCTCCTGGTATCCATACGCATCCTTGTAGCGCATCTCTAAAAGCTCATACAGCTCAATCGCAAGGTCCAATGCCGTTTTCTCTCCGCTTGCGGCATAATAGGAGGACAGCCCGTAAATTGCAAAAGCAATATTATACGAGTGTTTAATCGTATCCAGCGGCTCGCCCTTATAATCAAGCGACCAGAAAATACCACCGTGCTTCCGGTCAAAAAATTTCTCCGAAAGGAACCGGTAGGCATGCTTTGCATACGGCAGATACTGCTCATCCTTAAGCACCAGTACGGCATTTGAAAACGTCCAGAGAATCCGGCTGTTCAGAATACAGCCCTTCTCCCCTGTCTTATCTAATTTCAAATCCACATCCACCAGACCATAGTAACCGCCATATTCCTCATCCTTTAATCTCATCCAGAACGGAAGAATATGCCCGGTCAGCTCCTTCTTAACCTCTTCCAGCATTTTCTTTTGCCTCCTCCGGTTTTTATATGCAGAACAGCCTTCTCTCCGGCCATTCTTTCGATGGCAAAACCCTTAACGTGTCATAGACGCTATTTTTCAACAAACAGCACACCCAGCGTTCCCCGGCCGCAGTGACTCGAAATCACTCCACCGGCTCTTGTTACATGGATTTCTTCAAAATGTCCCAGACCGCGCAGATACTCCCGTACCGATTCCACAATCTCCTCCTCAATGCCGGAATGCGTAATAAACACACGACGCGGCTCTGCGTTCCGAAGCTCGTCCTCCATATCCGTCACATACTGCATAACCGTCTTTTCCCGGTTTCCTCGATACTTCTTTGACACTCCCATTTTACCATTCACAACCGCAATGCGCGGCTTCAGCTTTAATGTATTTCCGAGAAGCGCCGCAACCGCATTACAACGTCCGCCGCGGTGCAGATACGTTAACGTATCGACCACAAAGCTTGCCCGTACCCTTTCACGACAATCCGACACCTTTTGTGCCAGCTCATCCAAGGAATCCGCACTCTCCGCAAGCTCTGCCGCAAACAGTACCAAAAGACCGATTCCGGTCGACAGATTCTGCGAGTCAATCACGCGCACATGCTCGGAATACGAAAGCTCGTCCGCTGCCAGACGCATCACCTGGCAGGTTACACTCATCTGCTCACTGATTCCGAGAAATAAAACCTCCTCGCCTGCTTTGACAAACGGACGTAAAAACTCGATTGCCGCCTCCGGTCCCGGTGCTGCCGTTTTCGGCGTGGTATGCGCCGCATCTGCCCATTCGTAAATCTTTTCAGGCGAGGTCTCCACACCGTCCAGGTAGCTTTTATCATCCATCACAATATTGAGCGGAAGAACCGATATCCCATACTGCTCCACCAGCTCCTTGGACAAATCACACGTACTGTCCGCCGTAATTCGAATGTTTCCCATTTCCTTCTCCTTTTCATTCCTGCGGGGAAGAGAGCAAAGCCCTACAACCCATAATTTCATTTTTCCTATTATACCTCAGATTCTCAAAAAAAACAATCAAATGACATTTGGTACTTCACTTATTTCATTTTGACAAAATGCACAAAAAAGGTCCTGTTTTTTCTACAACTGACTATGCATTGAGTTCTTGAATTTCTTTTTCGACTGTGCTACCATAATATAAAAGCATACATTTCCGGTAATTCTGGTAACACTCTATTTTATCATTTCTCTGCAAATCTATGCTTTTACCAAACACTATTTTGTTAAAAGCAGGAGATTTTCCATGTTCTGTAGTATTTCGTTATTACAAGTTCATCAAAGCTCCTGTAAAGAAAGGAGCTTTATGAAAAAAATAACCCAAAAGAGAAAGCAGGACAGATCCGGTTCCAAACCGCATTACAAAAAAACAGCAAACCGCGAGTATAAAAGCACGATATTCTGCATGCTGTTTCGTGAAAAGGAAAAGCTGCTGAGTCTTTACAATGCAGTAAATCATTCCTCCTATGAGAATGCTGAGGACCTCGAGATTGTCACACTGGATAATGCGATTTTTCTAAACATGAAGAATGATCTCGCATTTGTGATTGACACGCGATTGCACCTATATGAGCACCAGTCTACTTACAATCCAAACATGCCCCTTCGGGATCTCTTTTATGTTTCCGATGAATATCAGCGTCTGGTTGTAAATCGTAGCCTATACTCTTCAACTCCCATCAGGATTCCTGCTCCCCAATTTCTTGTTTTTTACAACGGACTGGAACAAAGACCGGAGAAGGAAACCTTTTTACTGTCCGATTTGTATCTTTCCAAAGAGACAGATCCTCAGCTTGAATTAAAGGTAACTGTACTAAACATAAATCCCGGAAACAATACCGATTTGTTGCTGGGCTGCCGTGACCTGAATGAATATATGCAATACATCAAATGCATACGTTCCTATCTTTCTCAAAATTACTCTTTGGAAGATGCTGTCTTACTGGCAGTTGACGAATGTATCCGCAATGGCATACTTTCAGATTTCCTGTTAAAAAACAAAGCGGAGGCGATTAAGATGAGTATCTATGAATATAACGAAGCCGAAGAAAAAAGAAAAATGAGAAATGATATCGAGATTTATAAAAAAGAAATGAACGACATCTGGAAACAGGAGGCTATTCAACAGGGTCTTGCAGAGGGTCGTGCAAAAGGACGTGAGGAAGGGCTTACAAAAGGACGTGAGGAAGGACTTGCGAGAGGACGTGAGGAAGGACTTGCGAGAGGACGT
>CALZBV010000229.1 GCA_945622055.1 uncultured Clostridia bacterium | reverse complement strand
ACCGCTTGACCAACGAGCCGTAACTTACGAACATGATTATACAATAGTCCGAAGCAAATTGCAAGCTTTTTTTGCAAATTTTATTAAAGTCCAACACTTTAATATTTTGTATATACATTAAAGCGTTGGACTTTAAAATTTGTTGTCAGCAATGCTACTTTAACTCATTTGCAAAAAGGTCCATGAGTGACATCTGATTGGACATCGGGATATCTCCCAAAAGCCCTAAATCAGCCATTTGATCTGCTACCGTCTGACTGATTTTGCAGCGTGTCTTAAAGTCGTCCCGTGACAGAAACGGTCCGTCCTTTGCCGCTTCCGCAATCTGATCGGCGGCGTTCTCTCCTACGCCTTCAATACTGTCAAGCGATGCCATAAGCTTATCTCCTACAATCTGGAAGGCATGCGCTTTTGCGGTAAAAATATCAATCGGAACAAAGGAATAGCCTCTTGCATACATTTCCTGAACAATCTTCATGTCGCCGTAGGTTGCTTCATCCTTTGGCGAAGCCTTTTTCTCATCTATTCTTCGTTTGATTTCACGCATATTCCGCTCTAACACTTCCCGTCCGAGGCACATCAGCTCATAATTAAATGCAGTTGCACGGATTCCAAAGTATGCGGCATAGTATGCCAACGGATAGTAGACCTTGAAATACGCAATACGAAAGGCCATCATTACATATGCACAGGCATGCGCCTTCGGGAACATGTATTTGATTTTTTTACAGGACCAGATGTACCAGTCAGGTACACCCTTTTCCAGCATAGCCTCTTCCATTTCCGGCTGAAGTCCTTTTCCTTTTCGCACGCTTTCCATGATTTTGAAGGCAAGCCCGTTTTCCACACCCTGATAAATCAGGAAGGTCATAATGTCATCTCGCGTACAGATTGCATTGGAAAGGGTACATTTTCCTTCCTGAATCAGTGTCTGCGTATTATTCAGCCATACGTCCGTACCATGTGACAGACCGGAAATACGAATCATGTCAGAAAAGCTCTTTGGCTTTGTATCACGGAGCATTTGCATAACGAACGGTGTTCCAAGCTCCGGAAGTCCAAGACTGCCGAGATCACACCCTCCGATATCCTCCGGTGTAATACCTAGTGCCTCCGTGGATGCAAACAAAGATATTACCTTCGGGTCATCCATCGGAATCGTTTTCGCATCAAGACCGGTCAAATCCTCCAGACGGCGAATCATCGTCGGATCATCATGCCCAAGAATATCAAGCTTTAACAGGTTATGGTCAATGGAATGGTAATCAAAGTGGGTGGTTACGGTCGTTGTTTCCATATCGTTTGCCGGATGCTGCGTCGGAGTAAACTTATAGATTTCATGTCCGAGCGGAAGTACGATAATACCACCCGGATGTTGTCCGGTCGAGCGACGCACTCCGACACAGCCGGAAGCGATTCGTTCGATTTCCGCACGGCGCATGTTTGTGATTCCGTGTTCCTCATTGTATTTCAGTACATAGCCATAAGCAGTTTTATCTGCGACACCGGTAATCGTTCCGGCACGGAAGGTCTGTCCCTTTCCAAAGATAACTTCGGTGTAATCATGTGCCTTTGCCTGGTATTCACCGGAGAAGTTCAGGTCAATATCCGGCTCTTTATCACCATAGAAGCCAAGGAAGGTTTCAAATGGAATATCGTGTCCATCCTTTACAAGCTTTTTCCCGCAGTTCGGACAAATACGGTCCGGCATATCACAGCCCGAAAGTCCTTTTTTCTGTGATGCGGCAACCTCCTCCGAATCAAAATCCGAAAAATGACATTCCGTACAGTAATAATGGGCCGGCAGCGGATTTACCTCTGTAATACCGGACATTGTAGCAACAAACGAAGAACCTACGGAGCCTCTGGAGCCTACGAGATATCCATCTTCATTGGATTTCCAGACAAGCTTTTGTGCAATGATATACATTACGGCAAAGCCGTTCTTAATTATGGAATTCAGCTCATGCTCCAGACGGTCCGATACAATCTGAGGTAACGGATCTCCGTACATCGAATGGGCTTTATCGTAACAGATTTTACGAAGCGTCTGGTCTGAGTTTTCAATAACCGGCGGACATTTGTCCGGAAATACCGGAGAAAGCTTTTCAATCTGTTCCGCAATCTTTGCGGGATTGTCAATAACAATCTCCTCTGCCTTCTTCTCCCCAAGGTAAGAAAACTCCGCAAGCATTTCCTCTGTTGTACGAAAGTATAACGGAGCCTGCTTGTCCGCATCCGAAAATCCTTTGGATGACATCAGAATCCGACGGTATACTTCATCCTCCGGATTTAAAAAGTGTGTATCACAGGTAGCAACTACCGGCTTTTGGAAACGGTCTCCAAGCGCCAAAATCTTTTTGTTGATTTCAATCAGGTCGTCGTCTGACTTAATGTTTTCATGTTTTTCATCTTCAATCATGAAACGGTTGTTGCCAAGCGGCTGAATCTCATAATAATCATAGAATTCACAAAGACGGTCAATCTCATTTTGCGGAGCTTCACGTAAAATAGCCTGATACAGCTCTCCTGCCTCGCAGGCGGAGCCGATAATTAAGCCCTCACGATTCTCAAGAAATACGCTTTTGGGAATTCTGGGACGTTTTGCGTAATAATCCAGGTGGGAATAGGAAATCAGCCGATAGAGGTTGATTCTTCCCACTTCGCTCTTCATAAGGATAATCGCATGGTACGTCGGCATTTTTTTAATCATTTCCGGTGTCGGCTTACATTCGGCATTCACTTCGTCGAGATTGGAAAGTCCGCGTTTTTTTAACATGGAAATGAATTTTACGAAAATCTCTGCAGTGGCCCCTGCATCATCTACCGCACGGTGATGATTTTCCAGAGAAACCGAAAGCTCCTTTGCCACCGTATCCAGTTTAAAACGGGAAAGCTGCGGTAACAAGGCTCTTGCCAGACCTACGGTATCAATTACCGTAAAATCATAAGGAAGTCCAAGCTTCTCTGCATTATGGCGGATAAAGCCGGTATCAAAGGAAGCATTGTGTGCAACCAGGGAACAGCCCTCACAAAAGGCTAAAAACTGTGGTAAAATCTCTGAAATTTCCGGGGAAGCCATAACCATGGAGTCTTTGATTCCGGTAAGCTCTTCAATGCGCGGAGGAATCGGCACCTTCGGATTTACAAAGGTCGAAAACCTATCTGTAATCTCTCCTCCTGACACTTTAACCGCACCGATTTCAATGATTTTATCATGCCCGGCACCGAACCCGGTTGTTTCAA
>CALZBV010000228.1 GCA_945622055.1 uncultured Clostridia bacterium | reverse complement strand
CCGTCAAATACACAATCCACCTGATATCCGGCTTTTCCTAAAATCCTGCTGATTCCATCTGCGATTTCTTTTTCATCCTCAACAACCAGAATCCGCATTCCGTATTCTCCCTCCGTTCCAAACATACCATCCGGCACGAAAACCGGCACGTCCCTTTGTTTCTATAACAGCTGTGACAGCCAGCGTGCTACGCCATCCTCTTCATTTGAACCGATTACCTCCGTTGCCTGCGCCTTTACTTCCTCTAACGCATTTTTCACTGCACAGGCACGGTCAGCAAGTGCAAACATGGATAAATCATTTATGGAATCTCCAAAGCAGACAACCTCATCATAGCCATATCGTTCTTTCAGCTTAAGAATCGCATTTGCCTTTGAGGCTTCCTTCGGAAACAGTTCAATCCAGTAATCGTCCAGATACTGGTCTTTCTGAAATACCATGCTGCAGACCGGATTGTCCTTTAACAGACAATATACCGGCTCCAGCTCTTCCTTCTCCCCGATAAAAACGATATAAGTCAATGTTCCGGTCCAAAGCCCTTCTTCCTCATCTACTGCAAGCATCCGTTTATCTTCCCTATGCTCGTGTAAATAACTGTCCAGACCACGGTTGCTGCGCCCGGTGAAGTATTTCTTCACTTCTTTTCCGTCACGCTGCTCCGTAACAATCCCACATAATCCCTGATCCTTTAAAAGGCTCGTCAGCTCCTCTGTCTCAGACGGTGTAAAGGAAGCAACCTCCACCTCCGTCCCGAGCCTCTGGTTTGCAAATACGGAACCGTTTTTTGTAATGACCGGAAGCCGGAACCGGATATCCTTTGTAATTCTTCCCGCACTGACAATCGATCTTGCGGTAGCAAAGGTAATGCCTTCTCCCCGTTCAATCAAGGTATTCAGAACATTTTTCGTATACTCCGAGATGCTTTTATCATCCCGCATCAGTGTTCCGTCAAGGTCTGTTACGTAAAGTGTCTTCTTCATTTTCTACTTCCTCAAATACTTTGCGGTAATCGTTGTGCCGTTTTCCAGCATCTGCTTCGGAGTTCCCGTAAATACAATCTCTCCGCCCTTGCAGGAATACTGCAGGGCCATCACTATTTCCATATTGTCAAATCTCCCCTACGGCGCTATAATCCTCTTGTAAAATCAATTCTACAATATTTTAACAGGAACTTCAAGAAGAAAGCCAATCAAAAAATACAATAGGGAGAACAAAATTATGAAACGTAAAGCACTAAAAGCAGCCTTTCCCTACACCATTCCGATATTTACGGGTTTTTGGTTTCTGGGAATGGCCTATGGTATTTATATGAACGCATCCGGTTTTTCCTTCGTCTACCCGATGCTTATGAGTCTTCTCATCTTCGGCGGATCTTTGGAATTCGTTGCCGTAGAGATGCTGCTCTCGCCCTTTGCGCCGGTTCAGGTCATCATTATGGCACTTCTCATTCAGGCCAGACATTTGTTCTACGGTCTGTCCATGCTGGATCGCTTTAAGGGAACCGGCTGGAAAAAGTTTTATCTCGTTTTTGGTATGTGCGATGAGAGCTTTTCCATTAACTACACTGCAGAAATTCCTGAGGACATTGATTCGGGCTGGTTTATGTTCTTTGTAACCCTCTTAAACCACCTTTACTGGGTATTCGGTGCCACCCTGGGCGGTCTCGTTGGTTCCCTCTTAAGCTTTGATACCTCCGGTATCAGCTTTGTCATGACTGCCATGTTTGTCGTTATTTTTCTCGAACAATGGCTGAAGGAAAAGAACCATTTTTCTTCCCTGGCCGGACTTTTGGTCGCTACCCTTTGTCTGCTTCTCTTTGGTGCAGATTCCTTTATGATTCCTACTATGGTTTCCATAATTATTCTGCTTACCCTGCTGAGAAAAAAAATTGAAAAAGCGGAGAATTAACTATTATGACACTTGCACAACAAATCCTTACCATCGGCTTATGCATCGGCGGAACAATGCTCTCGCGCTTTCTGCCGTTTCTGATTTTTACGGAAAATAAAAAAACACCAGCCTTCGTGCAATACATCGGAAAATATCTTCCTTCAGCCGTATTCGGAATGCTGGTGATTTACTGCTTAAAAAATGTTTCAATACTGCACGGCTCACACGGCATCCCGGAGCTTCTCGGAATCCTGGTTACCGCAGCCCTCCACCTTTGGAAGCGCCAGATGCTGCTTTCCATTGCGGGTGGTACAATTTTTTATATGCTTGTGTTGCATTTTGTTTTTTAGGAAAATACTGCTTAAAGCGTTTCTCTAGTTTCCGCACTCAATACTGATTTGGTTAAACACATGTAAAATATCGTCCGTTACCATATTTGCCTTTTCTTCTCCGGCCTTATCCATTACAATATGCCCCTTATCCATCATAATCAGACGGTTCCCATACTCCACCGCATACCGTAAATTATGCGTTACCATAATTGCAGTCAGCTTCTTTTCTTTTACCACCTTATCCGTCAGCTGCATAATGATTTCTGCCGTATGCGGGTCAAGTGCCGCCGTGTGCTCGTCAAGAATCAGAAAATCAAGCGGCGTTAACGTTGCCATAACAAGAGAAACCGCCTGTCTCTGCCCACCGGAGAGTGCCCCAAGCTTTACATTCATCTTATCCTCTAAGCCAAGTCCAAGACTTGCCAGCTGCTCTTTATAATACCCGGCTCTTGCCTTATTGACTCCGGAGGATAGTCCGAACCGCTTTCCTTTATGGTCCGCTAAGGACATATTTTCCAGAATCGTCATATTCGGACAGGTACCGAGCGCCGGGTTCTGATATACCCGTCCCATTCTGCGGTAGCGTTCAAACTCCTTCCTGCGGTCAATACTTTCCCCGTTAATTAATACCTGCCCCTTATCGATCGGAATACTGCCGCAGATAATATTTAACATAGAGGTCTTACCGCTGCCGTTACTGCCGACCACGGATACAAACTCACCGTCTCCTACCGTCAGATTGAAGTCGTCAAACAGGCACATCTGCGTTACCGTGCCTGCATTATAAATCTTAGAAATATGTTTCATCTCAAGCATTTTGTTTTGCGCCTCCCTTCTGACGATTACCTACAACCAGAATTACGAGGAACAGTACCGCAGTCACCAGCTTTAACAGATTTGCCGGAAGTCCGAGACTGATGGCAATCTGAATACAAATCTTATAAAGCACACTGCCGACTATCACCGCCGTCGTGCCCTTTACAAAGCCTTCCTTCTTAAAAATCGTCGTACCGATGATTACCGTTGCCAGACCGAAT
>CALZBV010000227.1 GCA_945622055.1 uncultured Clostridia bacterium | reverse complement strand
GGCAACATTTCTTGCTATATTAAGCGCAAATGATGTTTTACCCATACCGGGTCGTTTGCACTAAATGCAGGAATAGCAGGTGCAAAGGAAGTAACCGGTGTGGATGCTTCGGAGCTTGCCGTAGCGCAGGCGACGGAGAATGCAGCTTTAAACGGTCTTTCGGAAACGGTGCGTTTTATCTGTGAGGATGTGTTTGAGCTTCTTCCGAGGTTGACGGAGCAGGGAGAGAAGTATGATCTTGTCATTTTGGACCCTCCGGCGTTCACAAAGTCCAGAACCGCAACAAAGAATGCAATCAAAGGATATCGTGAAATCAACCAGCGTGGTCTTCGTCTCGTAAAGGACGGAGGTTATTTCTGCACCTGTTCCTGCTCGCACTTTATGACACCGGAACTGTTTACCGAAACCCTTGGTCAGGCAGCGAAGGATGCCCATGTGCGTCTCCGTCAGGTAGAGTACCGCACGCAGGCAGCAGACCACCCGATTTTGTGGGCGGCAGATGAGTCGTATTATTTGAAATTTTACATCTTCCAGGTGGTGAAGGAAAAGTAATTCTGAAAGGTTAAGGGGAGTAAACTATGACGTACTGTTGCATGTCCAATACGCCTGCACCGACCAAAGCATCGGTGATTAACCGTGTGGAGGATGTTACGCTTAAGGCTGACGGCGTTGAACGCAGAAATGCGTGAGGGAAAATTGGTTCAGTCAGACAGGAAAGGAATGAGGTTAAGTTCGAAAGCTATGGCAGAAAAGAAGAAAATGATTTCGAATGAAAAAGAGGCAGATATCTTTATCCGTCAGCTTTTAAATATCGGTGAGACAATGTATCAGTCCGGTGGAGAGATTTCACGTATTGAGGATAGTCTGTACCGTTTAGGCAAAAACTACGGAGCAATGCATGTAAGTGTTTATGCGATTACCTCCAGTATTGTTATTACAGCGGAATTTCCGAATGATTCCTCGATTACACAGATTCGGCGGATTACAAACCGCGGCGCGGTTGACTGTCTGAAGATGGAAAAGCTGAATCAGCTGTGCAGGGACTGCGCAAAGTGTCCGGTTCCGGTGGAAGTGTTGCAGGAGAAGGTACTTGCAATTATGAAAGAAATGCCGGACAAGCGTTATCTGTATCTGGGGAAGCTCATCGCTGTCATTGCGTTTACCTTCTTTTTTGGAGGTGGAGTCCCGGATGTACTGGTTGCCATTGGTGGTGCGGCGGTGATTGGAATGATGCAGCAGTATGTCAAACATTTTTTCTCGGGTGAATTCTTTTTTAACATTGCAGTGTCTTTGACAACGGGTTTGTTTGTAAATCTGATCAGTCTGGTTCTGCCGGGGATTCATGTGAATCAGGTTTTGATCGGGGACATTATGCTACTGATTCCTGGCATTGCGATTACAAATTCCATCCGATATATTTTCAGTGGGGATATCGTTTCGAGCCTGGAAAAACTGATGGATAGTCTGATTCAGGCGTTTGGAATCGCGATTGGATTTATGCTTTCCCTTATGCTTGTGAGGGTGGAACTTCTCAATGCGCCGGTACTTTCAGAGCCGATGCAGACGATAATACAGATTCTGGCGGCGTGCTTTGGTACGGTTGGGTTTTGCATGGCATTTCACATGCGGAAAAAGCTTATTTTTTTTCCGGCCATCGGGGGTATTCTTTGTTGGGCATCATATCTGTTTTTTCAGAGCAGAGGAATTGCAGTATTTGTCTCTACAGTGCTCTCCGCTATGATTGTCGGACTCTTTGGAAATGTTGTGGCACATCTGATTAAGGTTCCGACCACAATACTGTTTATTCCGGCATGTGTGCCGCTGATTCCAGGACGCAATCTGTATTATATGGCAATCTCTATGTTGTTTTCGAACTGGAATCTGTTTTTCAATAATCTTGTTTTATTATCGCTCTATGCAGTTGGAATCTCGTTGGGACTTGCATTTGTGGGTGAGTTGGATAAAGTCTGGCAGAAGGCTGGACGTTACCGGAGGGAAAAGGGTTCTAATCGGTAACCTGAGGAATAAGCTATAAAAAGAAAGTGAGGAAACAGGATGCATTCTCCTTTGGAAATTGCAAGAAACTATATTGATGTCAGTATTCATAAGACAAATTTGTCTGCATTTAAGATGGTCATTCTCGGAATCTTTGCAGGAATTTTTATTGGATTTGCAAGCATCGCATCGACAACGGCAGCTTCGACGATTGCCAATCCTTCGGTGGCTAAGCTGGTTGGTGCGACAGTATTTCCGGCAGGAATGTCCATGGTACTGATTGCGGGAAGTGAGCTGTTTACAGGGAACACACTGATTATTCTGGCAGTGCTTGAAAAAAAGATTTCTGTCCTGAGAATGCTGAAAAACTGGCTGTTCGTGTATCTAGGAAACTTTATTGGTGCAATAATGATTGCAATCGGAGTTGTATATGGACATACGCCGAATCTTTTTGGAGAAGGTCTTGCAGAAAGTATTGTGGCTGCGGGAGCGTCCAGATGTAATCTTGGCTTTGAAGAAGCATTGATTCGAGGTATCCTGTGTAATATTCTGGTTTGCATTGCGGTGTGGATGTCTTTTGCGGCAAAGAATGTGTCCGGAAAGCTTCTCACATGTTTTTGGCCGGTTATGGTATTTGTGCTCTGCGGTTTTGAACATAGCATTGCAGATATGTATTTTGGAACTGCGGCTTTGTTTGCGGCTTCGGAATATGGAATTGCTGCAGAAGGACTTACGTTGGTTCGGTTTTTCATAAATTGTCTGATTCCGGTGACACTCGGGAATATTATCGGCGGTGCAGGGATTGTCGGATGCGGCTACTGGCTTGGTTACCTTCGTCATACACCACTTGGTCATCTTACGAAGGAGGAGGAGCAGAAGGAAGTCGATATTGCGGAGGAATACTAAGAAAGGCTTTGACCACTTGTGCACAAAAAGCAACCACTTCTGCCATGGAGGACGGAGCAGGACTCATGCTTTCCGAAAAAGGGTATTATTACTACAGTTATACGGACCGTGGATTGAGGTACTATGACTTTTCAACACAAAAGGATATTTTTTTATGTAATAAGCCGGAGTGTCTGCATGATGGGAATGCTTTTTGCGTTGCTGATTCATAGGAATAAGGCATTTATTGCTATACAATATGGCTCCATGTCCAATGAAAAGAACGCAATGTATTATGGTGCCGTAATAGTGGATCTGGTTACGGGGTGTTAACAACATAATCTGAACCCGAAGGGTGTGCAAGCTGTGATATGCTTTGT
>CALZBV010000226.1 GCA_945622055.1 uncultured Clostridia bacterium | reverse complement strand
CTCCATTGCGTCAGCAACGAGCTGACCTACTACTTCATCTCCTGCGGAGATTGCTGCAACCTTTGCAACCTGCTCCTTACCGGAAATCACAGAGCTCATCTTTGCAATCGCCTCAACAGCACAATCGGTAGCCTTCTTCATACCCTTTCTTAAAATAATCGGGTTAGCACCTGCAGCGAGGTTCTTATTTCCTTCGTTAATCATTGCCTGAGCGAGAACCGTAGCGGTCGTGGTACCATCACCTGCTACATCGTTGGTCTTCGTTGCAACTTCCTTAACCAGCTGCGCACCCATGTTCTCAAATGCGTCCTCAAGCTCAATTTCCTTTGCAATGGTAACACCGTCATTGGTAATCAGCGGAGCACCAAAGCTCTTGTCCAGAACAACGTTTCTGCCCTTCGGTCCAAGCGTTACCTTTACCGTATTTGCAAGCTTATTTACGCCCTGCTCCAATGCTGCTCTTGCTTCTGCGCCGTATTTAATTTCCTTTGCCATAATCATCTGCCTCCAATAAATTAGTCTTCCACAATTGCTACGATATCATTCTGCTTTACAATGATGTATTCCTCATCGGAAAGCTTCACTTCGGTTCCTGCGTACTTGGAATAAATAACCTTGTCGCCAACCTTTACCTGCATGGTAACTTCCTTGCCGTCAACGACTCCGCCCGGTCCTACTGCAATAACCTCTGCCTGCTGTGGCTTTTCCTTTGCCTGACCCGGAAGTACGATACCGGACTTCGTGGTCTCCTCTGCAACAAGCTGCTTTAATACTACCTTGTCTCCTAATGGTACTAACTTCATATGATTTCCTCCTTCTATTCCGCGCGGTAAATGTTTCTGCCGCTTCCTGTCTAATTTTGTTAGCACTCTTTTATGTTGAGTGCTAACCGATATCCATATAATACTCACTCAGGGAAAAATGTGCAAGTAAAATCTTCAATTTCATCCCTGTCAATTTATATAAATTCGTTTATATGCTCTTCTATACTCATTTATTTTAAGATATACTCAATTATTCTCTATTTTTCTTCTTATACATCAATACTGTTTACCTTAAGAAGCGTTCTCGGAAGTGCGTCCTGCGAATTCTTCCACGGCGCGTCTGCGTTACGGTAATCGAACTTATCCGTAAACCATTCAAGGTCATCGCGTACACGCTTCATATTCTCAAGATACAGGTTGTTAAGCGTCTCCAGAAATTCTGCCTGCAGCTTTCCGGAGAGGGCAGACTGCGCTCCCTCATAAAGCATTGCGTAGTGCTTATTGCAAAAGCCCTTTGAGGCTGCAAATTTCACACGGAAATCTGCTTCCTTCTCATAAAGATAGAAAACAGTTGCCACATGACGTTCAAACACATCCTCAACGCGCTTACAGACAAAACAGGAGGCTTCAAGCTTCTTCATATACTCCACAACCGGAGCCTCTTTCTTTTTAAATAATCCACCGCCCAATGCAGGCTTTTTGGCAAGCAGCTCCACCTCCTTAATCATTTCGTCCATATGTGTCTTCAGAATCAGTGCAAGCCCCAGGCGGTTCTGCTGACGGTAAAGCTCCTTACTATGATTCGCACAAAAGCCAATCCGGTCCGTTACAAGACGAACATCATCCTCCATATAGCTCGGTCCAAGGGTAAATTCAATTGAGGCTTTTTCCAGGTTTCTCCGCATCACGCAGACCGGACATTCACAATCCAGGTCAAACGCCTCATTTACAGGAATCGTATATAGCTTTTCTTTCATCCGTTTCTCCTTTCGTCAACAAAACAATCCCAGCACAGAGCGTTTCTCTTTTGAAGCTCCCGCACCGGACGCATCAGCCGGCACACATTGTCTTTTCTGTTTTTTGCTTACTGTAATGTATTTCTCTTATCCTGCGCAATCGCATCCTTTATTTCACGAGCGCGGTCCTTCACTCTTTCCGGCACGGTCCGGGACGTAATCAGTTTGGATACCAGTCGCGCCGCGTCATCGTAATTTCCAATCCGGCGGGCAAGCTCTGCCAGCACACAGTTTAAGGTTGTCTCATCCATTCCGCAAATCGGAAAACGCTCCTTCGCCACTGCTTCAGAAAACCCTTCAAACGCGGTAGACAGAAACTCTAATTCCTGAATTTCCAAAAGTGCCTGTTCTTCCTTCGATTCCAAAAGCTCTCCCTTCCCCCGCAGCAGCCAGGCGGTCTTTAGGCAGACATATGCCCGCTCACTGATTTTGGAATGCTTTACGATTGCGCAGACGAGCGCAAGTCTGTGCCGCAAAATGGCATCATCATAGGAAAATGCCCCCTCCGGCGTCGCAGGTGCCTGAAATTTCGGTGTTATACCGGTTCGAATCAGCTTTGCCTGCGTGGAAGTAATATCCTTAAAAAATCGGGACACAGCAGAATAACCACAGTGTGGGCACACAACCGCATCGTATTTTAACGGGTCAATGCCCTGATAGCGTGGGCGGAGATCCCTGTCCGTGCTTAACAGCTTCACCTTTCCCGTGCGCACCGCCGGTGTTTTGATTTCACTTTCACAAACCGGACAAAGATATTGCTTCATAAAGAGATAATCTTCTTCCTTCTTCTCCTCTTTCGGTACTTCCGCAGTTGCGGTTGTTTCTCCCTTTTTTTCAATTTCCCCGTAAACCTTCATTTCCTTAAAATCACCCAGTCCGAGGCTCTCCAGTCCGGATAACAAACTGCTCATCTGTCCCTCCTATGCATCATCTGAAGCAAAACATCATTACACATTAAACTATACATTGTTTTCTCTTTTTTCGCAAGCAGATTTTCCGTACGGGGAAAGGTCATAAACAGAGAGTAGGAAATCTCACAATTTCCTATAAAAAAACTTGCATGGAAGCTTCCTTCCTGATGCAAGTTTTTTATAAAGGCCTCTCTATTTACTTTCATATCCGTCAGGATTCTGCGACTGCCATCTCCAGGAATCGGCGCACATCTCTTCGATGCCGTACTCTGCCTCCCAGCCAAGCTCCTTCTTTGCCAGAGAAGCATCGGAATAGCAGGTTGCGATGTCTCCCGGACGTCTCTCCTTCATCTGATACGGTATTTTTTTGCCACAGGCCTTTTCAAATGCATGAATCACATCCAGCACGCTGTAGCCCTTTCCTGTACCCAGGTTATACACCTTAACACCCGGATTTTCCATCAGCTTATTGATTGCCTTTACATGACCCTTTGCCAGATCTACGACATGGATATAGTCTCTGACACCGGTTCCGTCCGGAGTATTGTAATCATTTCCGAAAACACCTACCTGCGGAAGCTTTCCGATTGCAACCTGAGCCACATACGGAAGCAGGTTGTTCGGA
>CALZBV010000225.1 GCA_945622055.1 uncultured Clostridia bacterium | reverse complement strand
CCTCCATATCGAAAATAAAAACGCCCGCCATGCATAATCGACCGGTTATACATGGCGGGCATCCTTGTACTTATTTATCCAGAAAACGCATCTTTGCCGACTGCTTAAACTCCTTTTTTACCTCAGCCTGTGCAGGCTTATGTAAGCTGGAAAAACCATTGATGTACTTTGTCTTACAATCCGGACAGAACCGGCCGGTACGAATCATTTTTCCACAGCCCTCACATTCCAGACCGACCTGTGACTCCTCACTAAAGGAAAGACGCTCCTCACGAATCCAACGCTTAATCTGTGCTACGGAAACATCCATCTCCTCAGCCACCTGCTGCATACCTGCTCCCGGGTGATCATATACATATTCGCGTACTTCATCAAACTTCACATCCAAAGCCTTAATACAATCCGGACAAAGCTGCTGTCCACCAAGATAATTAAACAGACGACTGCATCCTTTACAATTTCTGACATCCATAATAAAACCTCCTTTCATCACCTTGCGCCACCGACACAAACAGAAATTCCATATACCTCACGAACACCGTGCTGCTTTAATACTGCCGCACAGGAATTCATCGTGTTTCCTGTCGTGTAAATATCATCTACGATTGCAACCACCGCAGGAACTGTCACAAGCTCTCCCGCAGCACGTTCATCCCATGCAAATGCCCCAATCAGGTTTTTTTTGCGCTCCGCGGGAGCCAGTGCATTCTGTGGAAGCGTATCCTTTGTTCGCCGAAGCAACCGGCACACCTTGCAGTCAAGCTCCTTTGCAAGTACCCCGGAAAGCACCTCCGCCTGATTGTAACCCCGAAACCGCTTTCGTTTTTTTGAACACGGAACAGGGACCAGAACCGATACACCCAGCCGCTTCAAACGCGCACCATAACACTGCACGATATTACGCGCATAAAATGGAGCATACTCCGTTCTTCCCTCATACTTAAAGTCTGCAATCGACCGTTTCATCCACCGGTCATACTGCCACACCGCAAAGTTGCGTTCCACAACCGGACGGAGCTTTTCACACTCTGTACAGTACTCTTTTTCACAGGAAGAAATCTCCCGGCCACACGCCAGACAAACCGGTTCCTGAATATAGGAAAGCCTCTCTGCGCACTCCGTACAGGTTCCCGACTCCCAGGGAAAACGAAGCTCCCCGCATATCGGACAACGCGGTGGAAAAACACAGGACACCATAACCTGTCCCGGCACCTTCCAACGCACCAGAAAATACCCCCTTTTTTATCATTTATCCCCTTCTTCTATACTCATTTTACCCTATTTCACGCCAAAACACAAGAAAAACTTCATTTTCAAATTCTCTTCAATCTGTCGCGTACCGGACCATCCTATAGTTAATTGCTCATCTCACAAAGCCTTTCCGAAAGGCCGGAATAACGCTTCATTTCATCTGCATTTTCAATCATCGAATTTACAGTAGCCGCACTGCCAACAATCATAACACAGTTTTTGGCTCTCGTTACCGCAGTATAAAGCAGATTCCGGTTCATAAGCATCCTTGCCCCCGTAAGAAGCGGAAGCACAACCGCCGGATACTCACTTCCCTGCGATTTGTGAATGGTCGCTGCATACGCAAGCTCCAGCTCCTCCATCTGGGAAAACGGATATTCCGCAATCCTTCCTTCTTCAAATTCAACCGTAAGCTTTTCAGAAAAGAAGTTTATCTCACGTACGACACCACAATCTCCGTTAAAAACACCGGTTCCGCTCTCGGTCGGGATGCCGTATTTGCTCTTTACCGTCCATTCCATCTGGTAATTGTTTTTTATCTGCATTACCTTGTCGCCTTCACGGAGCACTCCGTGTACGGTTTCTTTTTCGCGCTTCGTGGAGTCCTTCGGATTCAGCTTTTCCTGCAAAAGTCCGTTTAACCGCTCTACCCCAAGCTCCCCCTTGCGCATCGGAGTCAGGACCTGGATTTCTCTTGGCGAAACCTTCAGATATCGCGGTATTTTCTCGCTGACCAGATAAAGCAGTGCCTGCTGAATCACACTGACATCCTCTCTTTGCAAAAAGAAAAAATCCTTGCTTTTATTATCCAGCCGGATAAATTCGCCTGCGTGAATTTTATGGGCATTTGTAACAATATCGCTCTCCTGTGCCTGACGAAAAATTTTATCCAGTGTAACAACCGAAAAACAGCCGGAGGAAATAATATCACGTAACACATTTCCCGGTCCGACCGACGGCAGCTGGTTGACATCTCCCACAAGCACCAGTCTTGTTTCAATCGGAATTGCCTTTAACAACGCATTCATCAGATAGCAGTCTACCATCGACATCTCATCCACAATGACAAGGTCACACTCCAGCGGATTGCTCTCATTTCGCTCAAAGCTTAGCTTTCCGTTGTTTTCCTCCGAACCCTTCAACTCCAAAAGACGATGAATCGTTCGCGCTTCCCTTCCCGTTGTTTCAGTCATACGCTTTGCCGCACGTCCGGTCGGGGCTGCAAGCAGAATATCAAAGCCCTCCCGCTCAAAAAACTCAATCATCGTGCGAATCGTTGTCGTTTTTCCGGTACCCGGACCTCCGGTCAGTACAAACACACCATGTCTTGCTGTTTCAATCACGGCGCGTCGCTGCAGCTCATCCAGTTCGATTTCTTCTGCCTGTTCAAGCACCCGAAGTCTCGTCTCAATGACCGATTCCGGCATCTCATACGAGACATTCAAATCTAACAGCATTCGTGCCGTATTCAGCTCCGTGTAATATGCAACCGAGCTGTACACATTCCGGTCTCCATCCTGCTCCCGGACAATGAGCTTTTTCTCCATCTGCAGGAAGTCCATTTGTCTGCGGATTGCATCACGTCCTACCTCCAAAAGCTCACTTGCCTGCAAAAAAAGCTCCTCCTCCGGAAGATATACGTGTCCGTTGTTTCCTGCCTGAAGCAAGGTATAAAAAATACCTGCACGCACACGATAATCCGAATCACTCTTAAGGCCAATCCTGCGCGCTATATCGTCTGCGATCCGGAATCCGACTCCTTCGATATCCTCAGCCAGACGATACGGATTCTCCTGTAATACCTCCTTCATCTGTCCATGATATTTTTCAAATATTTTAACCGCCAGAGCATTGGAAATGCCATACTGCTGCAAATAAACCATAGCGTTACGCATTTCCTTTTTTTCGGAAAACTGCTCATAAATCGCCCGCGCAGAACGCTCACTGATTCCCGCCACCTCCGAAAGACGTTCCGGCTCTTCCTCCATAATCCGGAATGTGTCCTCCTTAAATCTGCGTACAATCCGGGCCGCCAGCTTCGCCCCTACTCCCTTGATGGCACCGGAAGCCAGATAACGCTCCATGGCATTGACATCCTCCGGCTCCTTTATTTCATAGCTTTCCACCAGAAACTGCTCACCATAGACCGCATGTACGCCAAAGCTTCCTTTCATGCATAAACAGTCTCCCTCA
>CALZBV010000224.1 GCA_945622055.1 uncultured Clostridia bacterium | reverse complement strand
TACCGTAATAACATTGCTTTCCCGTACGCAGGAATAGACCTTATTCCGAAGAACGTTCAGATTCTGGGAAAACCAGTTGTTGCCCTTGGAAATCCCCCATTTTCCCTTTACCTGTCCGTCATTATCCGTCGGTGCTCTCCAGACACTCATCGTAACCGGCTCATCAAATAAAAGCGTTCCATTCTTCTCCATAAATTCGAAATTACCATAGTGCTTGTTGAACACATAGAAGAAGCCTTCGCCTAAAATCTGGATTTTCTCTTCGTTTTCGATAAACGAGACACTCTCCGGCTGATAATGAATCGGCGCAAGCTTTTTCACGGATACCGCAAGCCGATGCTGCTCCATCGCAATTTCTTCTTCTCCGTCATATAAAAATACTTCAAAAAATGCACCGAACTTACAGCTCTCCGGAAGATTTAAGCAAAGCGCATACTCCTTCTTCTGCTTTGGTTCAATATCACAGAAAAGCTCTCCCTCAGCCGTCTTCGCACCATCTACAACCACGCGCCAGTAAAGGCGGTATTTACTAAGATTTGTGAAATCAAACCGGTTTAAAACCGTAAGCACGGAATCCTTTATCTCCGTCTTTATGTTCTGATATACTGCCTTTACGTTGAGACTTCCTGCTTTAAAGGAACGATCCGGAAATACCAGTCCGTCACAGCAGAAATTACCGTCATCGGTTTCTTCCCCAAAGTCGCCACCGTAATAGTATACACCATCCGAAAGGACCGCATGGTCAGCCCATTCCCAGATGCAGCCACCGATAAAGGACGGACTTGCATAGCATTTTTCCCAGTAATCCATTACGTCTCCCGGACCATTTCCCATGGCATGGGAATATTCACACAAAAAGTACGGACGCTTCTCTCCCTCCTTCTTAATAAAGGAGTCAAGGTCATGATACCAGGTATACATTCTGCTGATGACATCCACATCACATTTATCCTCAATCAAAAATGCCCCTTCATAATGCATCAGGCGGGAACCGTCGCGCTCCTTTGCGTAGGCAAGCATTGCGTCATGGTTCTTTCCGTAGCCGCTCTCATTTCCGAGAGACCACATGATGACACAAGCATGATTTTTATCACGCTCTATCATCCGTGAAATCCGGTGAACATATGCCGGCTGCCATTCCTCGCGATTGCAGAGCCAGTAGTTGTTTTCAATATCATAGCCGTTACCGCCAAGTCTGGTGCAAAAGCCGTGCGTTTCGATATCGGTCTCATCGACCACATAAAAGCCCATTTCATCACAAAGCTCAAGAAAATACGGAGTCGGCGGATAATGTGACGTCCGAATCGTATTGATATTCAGCTTCTTCATCTGCGTAAGATCAAACCGAAGCTCTTCCTCCGTCATGGTAAATCCGGTTTTCGGACTCGTATCATGATGATTGATTCCCTTTAGCTTTACTGCAGTACCATTAATCAGAAGCTCTCTTTTGGGACTAACCGAAATATCACGAAGCCCCACCCGTATCGGAATAAATTCTCCCGCCTGTTCAAACAAAAGCGTATAAAGCTTCGGATTCTCCGCATTCCAGGAAACCAGAGACGAGCAATCCTGTACTTTCTCGGTCCCTTCATACATCGTAAATGCAAGCTCTGACGTTACACTATCTCTGGAAATTTTTACCTCAATATCCTGCAGATGTCCCTTTGCTCTGGAAAGCAAATAAACATCACGGAAAATACCGTTGTAACGGAAACAGTCCTGATCCTCCAGATAACTGCCCGCACACCACTTTAACACCTTAATGACCAGCTTATTGGGTCCGTCCTGTAAATACGGTGTGAGGTTCAGTTCACTCTGCATATGGGATACATGGCTGAAACCAACGTATCGGCCGTTTAAGTAAAGATAAAAGCAGGAGGAAACACCCTCTAACACGATATAGGTTTCCCGTTCCTTCCATTCCTCTGAAAGCTCAAACTCAGTTGCATAAACACCACATGGGTTGTCGTCCGGCACATAGGGCGGATCCACCGGAAAGGTGTAGTTAATATTTGTGTAATATGGCTTTTCATAGCCGTGATTCTGCCAACAGGACGGCACCGGAATCGTACCCCAATCCGTAATTTCTTCCGGCACATCAATATCACGTGCAAAAAAACGAAATTTCCACTCCCCATTCAGACAGCGATAATACGCCGACTCTTCCTTTTTTCCTGCCAACGCCTTTTCCATTGTATCATACGGAATGTAATAGGCACGCTGCGGTTCACAGTTTTCCTGAAAAAACTGCGGATTCTCATACTGTCTCATCCTTCTCCTCCGGATTATAGATTTTCTGTTTATTTCTAAAACACCCGACAAAGCAAGGTGTCTGTCGGGTGTTGATTTTGAAACAAAAGTCTCGAATTATTTCGCTTGTAAATCCGCCAGCTGACTTTCATGACGTACAAAGAAATCAAAACGCGGCGGCAGGAATTTCGTCTTTGCATCCGAAGATGCCAAAACGTCCTTCATATCTGCAAATGCATAATTCCAGTCATATACCTTCCCGGTAAGACCGACATACTCTCTTACCACATCACAGCCGGTCGGTGCAATCGGATGTAATAACAGAAGTGCTGTCTTAATTCCGTAGAAGCAGTCTGTCAAAAGCTGTGTACGGACCGCCTCGCCACCCTCTGCCTCTGCACTCTTAATGTTATTTGCAAAGTGCTTGTTAAGCAGTCGGATGTAATCATCCAGTACATACGTAATACGGTGAAAATCATGATTGTACATATGACGCTCGTATTCACAGATTGCTTCCCTGGATGCCTCAACGATTTTTTCGTCCACCGTTCCAAGTGGAATGACGGAATCATTGTACTGCTGTACCGTGTACAGACAGGAACGAACGATACGGTTAAATACGTTCGTCAGAAGATTACCTTCCTTTAATACCGGGTCCGCACCATTTCTCTCGTTCTCAGGAAGATATACCTGTGGCTTAAAGCCGGAGCTCTTCGTGGAAAGTCCGAGACTTAAGAAATGCATACGAAGCTGCTCCGGAGTGTAATGCTCCAGAAGCTCCTGTGCCATCGGCGGCTTTACGGCGCCGGAAGAGCTTGCCTTTTTATCTCCAAACAGAATATGACGGTTTGCCACAAGCTGCGGAAGCTTCTTATAATCAATCTTTACCTTTTCACCCTTTGGGGTATCTGCAGCAGCAAACATCGCCATTTCTGCGATACCATAGAAATAAATGTTATCCTCACCGATAAACTGGTATACCCTGGAATCTTCTCCCTTCCACCAGTCTCTCCATTCCTCCGGGTCCTTTCCACGCTCTTCAAGGCATGCCTTTGTAAAGGAAATCGGCGCCCATAATGACTCCGGCCATACCCAGAAGGTCAAATCCTTATTGCCCTCGCACTCCGGCACCGGAACACCCCATTCGATGTTTCCGGACAGACGGAACGGTACAAGTGTCTTACCGGTCCGGTACTTGATAC
>CALZBV010000223.1 GCA_945622055.1 uncultured Clostridia bacterium | reverse complement strand
TCTTTATGTCAGTCTCTTCGGTTGTACTTCTCATTATTTCTGCTATTTTAGTGCTTTGTGTACTGGTTAGCCACTATCTGACAAGACAGCTTTTAGAACCGATCCGAATCTTGGCTGAGGATATGGACCATGCCGGAACGATGCAGCCGTACAGGGAGCTTGAACCGTTCGTAGCACGAATCCGGGAGCAGCATCAGGCAATTCTGGCTGCTGCAAAAAGCCGGCAGGACTTTACGGCGAACGTTTCGCATGAGCTGAAAACCCCGATTACGGCGATTTCCGGCTATGCAGAGCTGATTGAAAAACGGATGGTAGGAGAGGAACAGCAGGTGAAATTTGCCGGAGCGATTCGAAAGCATGCGGAGCGCCTGGTTTCGCTTGTGAACGACATTATCCGTTTGTCGGAGCTGGACCACAGGGAGAGTCTGCCGGAGCTGTCGAATATCAACCTGTATGAGGTTGCACGGGAACGGGTTGAGCTTTTGGAGAACAACGGCAGGGGGAAAAATATTCAGGTAAATCTGACAGGCAGTTCTGCCTTTGTTATGTCGACCCGTGTGATGTTAGAGGAGCTTTTGGACAATCTGATTCAGAATGCCATTCGCTACAATGTTGTGGACGGCCGGGTGGATATTTCCGTTCGTCAGGTGGGAAATCAGGTGGTATTGACCGTTTCGGACACCGGAATCGGTATCCCAAAGGAAGACCAGAGCCGCGTTTTTGAGCGGTTTTACCGTGTGGATAAGAGCAGGTCAAGAGAGACCGGCGGAACCGGGCTGGGACTTGCTATTGTCAAGCATATTGTGGAGCTGCATGATGCAAGGCTTGAGCTGGAGAGTGAGCTCGGAAGAGGTACGACGATTACGATTGTCTTTTGATTTGCTTAACCCGTGGGTTGCCACAGGAAAATGGCGTGCACAGTTACCGGTGCACGCTGTTTTTTTCTGCTCAGCGCATAGTGTTATCCGTCACAAGAAATCGTTGCATTCCGTGCGACATCTCTATGATAACTGTTGATTTTTACTGGAAATTGTGGTAAAATTTCATTATGTTTATAACAATTCCAAGAGAAAGGAAGCGTAACATGAAGGAAAAGAGTATTTTTAAACAGCTGTTATTTCCGATGATTGCGATTGTGTCGGTACTAAGCATTGTGCTTGCCTCCGCAATTGTACTTACGGTTTCGAAATCTTATGAAAAGGAGGTTCTGGAGCAGAATCTGGATAAGTCAAAGCTTGTTGCCGGAGAGATTTCCGCATTCATGGACGGAGCCTATGGTCTGACCGAGGAGCTTTCCAAAAACCCGAGTATTCTTACGATGAATACCGATGTACAGACACAGATTCTTGCGGATTGTGTCAGCAGAAACCCTTATCTTGAGCTTTTGTACATTCAGGGGACAGACGGTATGCAGACCGGACGCTCCAGTGGTAAGCTTGCGGACCGTTCTACGAGATGGTGGTTTGTTCAGACGATGCAGGAACAGAAGGCCTTCGTTTCCAAGTCGTATTATTCCGTGAATACCGGTATGCCTTGTGCGTCCATCTTTTTCCCGATGTACAAAGCAGATAATTTACTTGGTGTATTTGCGGTTGATATTAAGCTTGATTATCTTCAGAGCCTGATTGAGCAGTTTTCTGATGCAGAGGGCGGAGAATATTCCTTTGTTATCGACGGCGAGGGCGTTGTAGTAGCGCATCCGGACAACACCCGGATTGCAGAGCTCTACAATTATGTGAACCTTACCAGAACGGTATCTCAAAAGGATGCGTCAGGAAATCCTCTGACGGATGAAAAGGGAAATATTCTGACTGAGGAGCAGCCGATTACCGTTTCGGATTCCTACCGGAAGGTAATTGCCGATGTTATGGCAGGAAATGCAGGCAGCGGAAAAATCAGCAACGAAGGTACCTCGTATTATGTGAGCTATGCTTCGATTCCGTTAAAGGGAGAATCCGATTCCTGGTCCGTGATTACGGTTCAGACCGTTTCCTCGGCGATGAGCATGGTATACTTTATTATTCTGATTTCTCTGATTGCAGCGGTTCTTGCCATTGTTGTTGCTGTACTGATTATTGCAAAGATTGCACATAAGCTGACTTCACCGATTCAGACACTGACAGAGCTCGTTACGGCGGCAGCGGAGGGGGATTTTTCACGACATGCAGATGAAAGCAGCAGCAATGAACTCGGTACGCTTGCGGCCGGCTTCAATAAGATGAGTAACAGGATTTCCACGACTCTGGGTGAAATGAATTCGTTTGGCTCCGAGGTTGTGCAGAGCTCTGATAAATTAACGGAGATTGAGGCGACTGCGGATTCCATAAATGAAGCCGTAAAGCAGATAAAGGCAGGAACCAACCGCCAGACCGCTGAGGTAAATGGTGTTGTTTCCAAGGCTTCCGAGCTGGAAGGCAGATTTGCAGAATTAAAAGCTCAGAGCAAAGAGCTTTTGAGTAATGTGGCACAGACAATTGAGTCGGAAAATGCGGGCAATCAGACCATTCATGAGCTGGAAAAACAGAATGAGACTACAACGAAGATGATTACCGATTCCTACGAGAGAATTGTTGCATTAGAGGAACAGTCAAAGCGTATTTCCGGTATTGTTGATACGATTGATGATATTTCTTCCCAGACCGGCCTTCTGGCACTCAATGCAAGCATTGAGGCGGCACGTGCCGGCGAACAGGGAAGAGGCTTTGCAGTCGTTGCAGAATCCATCGGAAAGCTTGCCAATGACTCAAGTGAAGCAACGGCTACAATTACAAAGATTATCACGGAGCTTTGCAACGATATTGAGGGTACGGTGGCGAACATTGAGGCCGTGAATAAGGTAGTAATGAGCCAATCCGGTATGGTTGTAAAGGTTGAGCAGTCCTTTGATGACTTTAGGGTTCTTGCAAAACGTACCGAGGAGGCAATGTCCTCCATGGAAAAGCTTGTAAACGAAATGGGCGGCATTAGTAAGGAAATCGTGGCGGCGGTAGAAAACATCCGCGGTATTTCACAAAATACGGAGGGCATTACCGATGCGGTTTCTGATAAGCTCGAAGAACAGCTGGCAGCCATTTCCCTGGTAGCCCAGAGAGTCAATGATCTTTCTATGGTGACCGGAAGGTAAGCCGTCGGCCCGTAGGGATAGAAAGAGGGTTAAGGCTGAGCGAGCGGACAAAATGAAGTGAGCGGGACAGGATACGACGGAAATGAGAAATGCATGCAATCCGAACGTCTGAAAAAGGGGTTCGGATTGCATGCATTATTTGTGCGATGAAACATTACTTTTGATTTTCTGCCAGAAGTGCTTTCAGACGGGCGATTTCGTTGTCCTTTGCCTGAAGAGCCTTTTCATTATTCTGAATTGTTTTATCCTTGTCCTGAAGAGCCTTTTCATTATTCTGAATTGTTTTATCCTTGGCCTGAAGAGCCTTTTTATTGGCCTGGAGCGCTTCCTCTTTTTCTAACAATGCGGCTTCGGCTCGTTCCAGAC
>CALZBV010000222.1 GCA_945622055.1 uncultured Clostridia bacterium | reverse complement strand
GTTTCTGTTGTTTCACTTTGGCTAGTTCCACAAATATAAAATCCACAAATATAAAATTCAAAAAATTTAAAAAAAGTACTTGCATTTTTGAAAGGATTCGTTTATAATATCATTCGTGGCTGTGATGAACACCACAGATGATATTTTGGGGTATCGCCAAACGGTAAGGCAACGGACTCTGACTCCGTCATTCTCAAGGTTCGAATCCTTGTACCCCAGCTTTTAAAGACCTCAGCAGAGCAATCTGCTGAGGTCTTTTCGGTATATGGGCGGAGCAATGCTTCTGCTTTTGTTTCCTTCTTGACTTTTCCACCTGCTTACCGCATACTGATTACAGAAAGAAAAGGAGGAAGCACGTCAGTCTATGCTGGACGCGTATCCGAATCTGCAGGCAATGTATTCGGCAGACGACGGGAATACCGAGGTGTTGTATTTCAAAAATGCAACGGCAACCTTTTCCTCCTTCGGAGCGGAACCGAGAGAGGTAAGATTTTAGAAAAACGAATACCTGGAATAAAAATATACTCATTTTACAGAACATTTGCATTTTCTTACAGAAACCAGTATAATATAGTAGTAGGCCACTTGGAACGGGAGAAGAGGGTGGCTGATGGGTGAAAACAGATATAATATGGGAGAGATTACAATGGATTTGGTCAGAAAAAGCTATGAGATACGGTCGGAAGAGTATGCTGTGAAGGGGACAATGAGCGATTTTGGACGTGTTGCCATGTTGAAGTTTACGTATGATGGAAAGGAAAAGGAGATTACGATTAAGCGTCCTTCCCTGACGACGACGGACAAGGAGATGCAGCAGCTGGCCCTGAAGGAAATGGAAGACTATATCGGAAAGGTGATTTCCGGAGAGATTCGGGAACGAAAGGTAATGTTCCATTACTGGTATGTAGATGAGGTAAGAAAACCAAACAGTGATCTGGGCTTTGTGACCGGGCATGGCTTTGTAACCGGGCATGCGAAAATTCACGATTCCGAGTTTATCAACACTTCCGTGATACGTGAGATTGAGGTTGACGAATTCGAAGGAATGGTCATTTTACATACGAAGAACAGCTCGTATTACTGCCCGATTGAATACTGTGATTTTGATAAACAGGACAAGTTTTCGGAGCTGATTCCGGAGTATGATCGTCTGAAACGCCAGTATTACCGTAAAATGCCGGACCCGAAGGCAGAGGCAGGCTCGGTGCTTTTGATTCTGTCCAACTTTGATCCGTTCTTCTTTCATGGGCTGTATTATCGTCCGGAAGGCGCAGGTAAACGTGCAAAGTACACGACTGAGCTGAAGAGCGGGATGTTTCAGGACAGCTTTCTCATTCGGGCAGAGGACCATGACATTGATTTAAAATATTATCTGCATTTTCAGAGTATTGAGTTGTTTGAGGAAGAGATAGGCGGACGTCCGTTTTTTGTGGAAAATCTCGGAGATGTGAACCTTTATGTGAAGGCTGGCTGCGGCACAATCTGCTTAAAGCCGGGAGAACGCAAGGAAGTAAAGGTCGAGAACGCGGAGAAGGAAGCAACCAACCGCTTAAGTGGGAATCTTTACCCGAAGGAAATGATTTACTGATATGACATCAAAAAAGGATAACAGAGATAATGGTTTTGGCTCCGCCGTTCTTGGCGTGCTGTTTGTCGGGACCATTGTGGTATTTCTGATTCTTACTCTTGTGCTGCTTGAGCGAAACGGGACCCTTTCAAGAATAAAGCGGCAGTTTGCGGCATGGAAGCTTTCGTGGGAGGAGGCCCATAAAAAGCCGGAGGAGCCGTTGGCTGAACCGGACGGGACGCTGACGCATTTCGGTCCCACGGACGGAAAGACGTATGAATTCTGGGAGCTTTTTTCCTGGGTTCCGAAGGAAGAACAGCCGGAGCCTATGCCCACACCCGTGGGCGGACACAGGGAACCTTCGCAAAACCCTGTAAACGGAAGCGAGGCCTGGTGGAAGGAGATGACCCGGCTTTCAGAGGTGGTAACGGTATATGCGCAGCAGGATACACCGCTTTTCGGGGCACCGGATGCTAAAACCGAGGTGTTTGGTTATACGTTTGCAGGAGAGGAATTCCGACTGTATGCGGTCTCGGAGGATGGTTGGTATGTGGTAACAGACGGGGATTTCTACTACTGCAGTGAAGGCACAAGGTTTACGATGACCGTGCCGGAGCCTGTGGATTTCTCAGGCTTTGAAGCGTATGTGCCGGTGAAACACCCGTTAAAAGGGATTTTGCAGAACCCGGAGCTTCCGCATGGCTGTGAGGTTACCGCGCTCGCAATGCTGCTTTCGTATTATGGGGTAAAGGCAGAGAAATGTGAGCTTTCGGACAACTGGCTGCCGAAGGGTATCTGGGGTGCAACTGATTTTCGGAAGGCCTTTGTCGGCAATCCAAGAAATAAGCTCCGCTCGGCCGGTTGCTACGCAGGGGTGATTGCAGCGACCGCGGAAAACTATCTTGCAGCACAAAAACAGGAGCTTACGGTGGAGTATGCAGAAGGGCTGCCGTTTTCCGGGCTGATAGAAAAGCTTCGTGAGGCACCGGTTCTTGTGTGGACGACAATGAAGCTGAAGCCTTCCTACATTGCACAGGTCTGGCAGGTGGATGGAAAGGAGCTGCTTTGGCAGAATTGTGAGCATTGTGTGGTGCTGACCGGGTATGACTTTGAAAAGGGTGTTTTTTACGGAGAAGACCCGCTGTATGGAACCTGCGAGTATGAAATGCAGCTGTTTTACCTGCGATATGTGACGATGTTTTCCCAGGCAGTCTGGATACGCTGAATTTCAAACCGAAGGCTGTAATACCTAAGGCTGTTTTGGCGGAGGAGCGGAACAGGCGTTCAGTTAAGAAATTCTTAAAAAAAAGAAAAAGATCCTGCTCTTGACAGAAGTGGGATCTTTTGTTATAGTCTAACTGTAATAAGCGAATTAGTACAGTTAGAATGGTTGTCTCATGAGGGGAGTATTTACTGTTTACGGTACTAAAATCTTTTCGAGAAAGGAGTAAGCGATGATTGTACTTGATTATACGGACCGAAGGCCGATTTATGAGCAGATTGTGGAACGCTTTCAGAGCCTTGTAATGTGTGGTGTTCTGGAAAAGGATGCACCGCTTCCGAGTGTCCGCGGACTCGCCATGGAGCTGTCGATTAATCCGAATACAATTCAGCGTGCATATGCAGAGCTTGAGCGCAGAGGTGTGATTTACACGGTGAAAGGGAAAGGAAATTTTGTGGCGGACCAGGGAGCGCTTCGCAGGCTTCGACGCGAGGAGCTTTTGGGGGCTGCGACAGTCCTCGTAAAAAAAGCAAAGGAAGACGGATTGGAAAAGCAGGAGGTAGCTGAGATGATTGACCAGGTCTGGGAACAGGGAGGTGGAAAGGATGATTAAGGCAGAAGGGATTACCAAACGGTTTGAGAATTCGACCGCTGTGGATGCGGTATCGGTGGAAATCAAAGAAGGAACCGTATTTGGTATGGTAGGTACGAA
>CALZBV010000221.1 GCA_945622055.1 uncultured Clostridia bacterium | reverse complement strand
CTGATTCAAAAAATATTCGGTACCGGAAGCATCCTGTGCCACTCCAGTGACAAGACAATGGGACACTTTGAGATTATCAATATTAAAAATTCCAATTATGTCAAAAATCTTCTTTCTGATTTTGTCGAGAAGGAACGTATGGAAAAAAGAGTTTCCAACCGTGAATTTATCTCGGATGGCTGCATTGAGGATGATGACGATGTTCAGGATGACAATGCTTAATCCAAACTACTGAACAGACAACATAAAGGGATTCGCACAGAGCAGCGAATCCCTTTTTTTAAAACCGATATATTTCATCAATAAAGTTTAGGCGAAACTGCATTGTTCCACCCTCCGTTGCCATAGTTTTTTCCTCTGCCCTCTTCGCACAAAGCTTCATTATCTGTAAACAGGCAAGCAGAGCTTCGGTTGATACTTCAGAAGCCAGAAAAGCTCCTAAAAGAGCACTCTGCATACACCCCGTTCCGGTTACCTTTGTCATCATTGTACTACCGCCAAAAACTCCGTACAATATTCTTTTTTCCGATGGAACTGCCACATAATCCACTGCTCCCGAGGCAATAAGAACCGCGCCCGTTTTATTTGCGTACTCCGTTAAAAAAGCATTCTCTGCTCCCACCTCCTGTTCCGCATCCACACCACGGCATACGATTGCATCTTTGGCAAGAGCCTTCAGTTCGGATATATTTCCACGGATGCAGTCCGGCTTAACCGTTTCAATCAAGTGGAGCGTCTGCTTCCTTCTGAATTCACTGCCGGACGCACCTACCGGGTCCAGTACAACAGCCTTTCCGGCTTTTTTTGCCGCCATTCCGGCAATTTCCATAGCGCCAAGACATTCCGTTGCACCCATATTCAAAACCAACGCCCCACAATTTGCAGCAACCTCTGCAACCTCCTCCGGATGATGTGCCATCGTCGGAGATGCCCCCATTGCAAGTAAAATATTTGCACAATCATTTACCGTTACAATATTGGTAATACAATGTATAAGAGGACGCAAAGACACTATCTTCTGCTTTTTTTCATGCAACCAGTCCGTTTCACATGAATTTGCATTCATCAATACCATGTCTTTCAACCTATCCTTCTCCTCCTTTCCCGGATGCAAGCGCAGCACATATCCGCCAATTGTTAAGGAAGCATGCCTTTTCTCTCCGTGCTTCCTATCGATTGTTTTTTAGCCCTCCAGGTCTGTCTTCAGTTTTTTCAGCAGCCCTGCCTGCTCCAGGGCAATCGTAATGATTGCTGCAATAACCGTACCCCCACAGGTACTGATTAAAAACGGAACAACAAACGTGAAAATGGCAGCCTCCTTGTTCATGAAGAGCGTTGCAATGGGATAAGCCAGCATTCCGCCAATAATCGCAGTGCCAAACACTTCACCAATATACGCAAACGGAAGCCGCTTTCCATATCGGTACAAAAGACCGGCAAGCAGTGCACCGCACATACTTCCCGGAAAAGCAAGTAAGGTGCCAAGTCCCAAAAGATTGCGCAGCAAACTGGCGATAAATGCGCATGCCAATCCATACCAGGGTCCGACAAAAACAGCACACATAATATTAATTAAATGCTGTACCGGAGCACATTTCGAGCCAAATACCGGAAATGAAAACAATGAACCGGCAACAGCTACTGCCGCAAATACTGCCGTAAGGGTAAGCTTAATCAGATTTGACTTTTTCATCTCTTCATCATTTCTCCTTTGATTCCAGATTTCTTAGTTAAGAGCAGAATAATCACCGACAATTGCAAAAGCATGATTCATCGGTCCGCTTCCCTTCCCCAGGTCAAGCATCGCCGCCAAGGCCCCCGATATATAATTCTTTGCGTAAGAAACAGCTGTTACCAGATCATACCCTTTGGCAAGGTTAGAGGCTATTGCACTGGATAACGTACATCCGGTCCCGTGAGTATTTGGATTTTGAATTCGCTTTCCGTTAAACCAGGTATGGGTACCATCCTGCAAAACAAGTAAATCATTTGCATCATTCAGACTATGACCACCCTTACAAAGAACTGCACAGCCATAGGTCTTACAAATATATTCTGCAGCAGCCACCATGTCTTCCTCAGACTTTACCTGCCTTCCGGACAACACCTCCGTTTCCGGAATATTCGGAGTAATCACGGCAGAAAGGGGTAACAGTTCTTTTTTTAACGTCTCAATTGCATCATCACTGATTAATTTTGCTCCGCTCGTTGCAACCATAACCGGGTCAACCACAATATTCTTTGCATTATACTGACGAAGCTTCTTTGCAATTACCTGAATCAGCCCACCGGAAGCAACCATACCTGTTTTAACCGCATCCGGACGAATATCCGTAAAAACACAATCCAACTGCTCTGCCAGAAATTCCGGTGTTACCTCCATGATACCGGTTACACCGGTTGTATTCTGCGCAGTTAATGCTGTGATGGCACTCATGGCATAAACACCATGAGCAGTCATTGTTTTGATGTCTGCCTGAATTCCGGCGCCTCCACAGGAATCACTTCCTGCGATTGTTAATGCTGTATTCATATCATTTCCTCCAATACCATACCTGATGTATTTCTTATTGTTTGTTTCACTTTTCGTTTTATTTCTCCAGTGTCTCCATTGCAAGCTTCTTCAATTCCTCTGTCGCCGTGCGTATATTCTTCTGCCGAAAAATCCCTCCAACAACAGCAAAACCGGACATTTTTCTGCCTTTCAGGTGCAGAATATTCTCCCTTTCAATCCCTCCGATTGCAACAACCGGGATCGAAACGCTTTCACAAATACGGTCCAGCATCTCATGTGGCAACGGTTTTGCATCCAGCTTCGTAGCAGTGGAAAAAACTGCTCCGCTCCCAAGGTAATCTGCACCGCCAAGCTCTGCCATTTTAGCCTGCTCTACTGTTTTCGCAGTAATCCCTATGATTTTTTGATGTTCCTCAGAATTCTCCGTCCCTTCCAAAAGCCTGCGTGCCATGGATATCTCCATATCTCCTTGTCCCAGGTGTACACCATCAGCATCAATTTCAACTGCAAGTGCCACATCATCATTTATAATAAACGGAACCCCGTACGCCCTGCAAACATCACGAACTGCAATCGCCTCTTTTTTCTTTGCCTCTCCCGTCAGCTCCTTTTCACGATACTGGAGAATGGTTATCCCTCCCAGAATCGCCTGCTCCACCTGTTCACAAAGGCTTAATTCACAGGAATTTTTCGTGTCGGTAATTCCATATAATGTCAAATCAAACTCCATAATAATCCCTGCCTTTCGCAATCTGATTACTTCTTTTGCACTATTTATTTTACACGCATACAGTCTCTTGTGTCTACCCCCATAAAAAGAAAATGCATAAACACCATATTGGAATTTATGCACACCTCAAAAAAAAGAAAAAGAAGAACCATTCCGTTCTTCTCACTTACCTTTATTCAACTGTATATTGACCACCGGTTCCCCGGTCCTTCCTGTAAACACCGTATTGGATAAGCCCTCGACCTATTAGTACAGATCAGCTGCACA
>CALZBV010000220.1 GCA_945622055.1 uncultured Clostridia bacterium | reverse complement strand
CTGTCTTCCTCCGTTAAAATCTGTCGAAATACCGTGTTTTCCTCAGTAAACAGCTCTCCCGGAAAAACCTCTGCTGTCGTAACATAAGCATATCTGGTCACACCGTCTATTATCTGTTGCTTTTCCGCAAGCAACGGCTCATATTTTTTCACATAGTATCCTCTTGTTCTGATGCAGGCCAGGACAAGCAGCGACAACAAAACTGCCGCTCCTCCTGCCCAGAAGGCAATTTTCCTCTTAACGCTCCTTCGTAGCCTTCGCATTCATGCGCTCCTCCTTCCCCTACAAAACGATGCAGTAAAACTGCGGTCTCTGTTAAAGAACGTATCCATTCTTCTCCCCGCTTCATCTTCTTCGTAACCTCTGAACAGACCATGTGCGCCCGCAAAAACGGCACAAGTCTTCCTTCCCAGACAGCAGTAGCAAACTCATCACTGTGTCGGATTTCAGAAACCTGTTGCATTGGTATTTTATATTTTTTGCAGAATTGTTTCCGGGAATATCCGGAAGTTGAATTCCTGCCTTTTGGCAGAATAAAGAAACTTTTTGCATAATCCGGTTCACAGGACAGAAAAAAATGATCAATTTCTTCTTTCTCCCCCGGTAGGATATGAACCTGAAAATCAGCAGAATTAAGAATTTGGATAGCTCCTTTGTTTTCCCCGGCCGCGACATCAATCAGCAAAAGCTCCTCGGGGGCCACCTGTTTCATCACACCCTCCAGCCCACAGCCGGTAAAATAATCCGTCTCCTCCTTTCCTTCCATAGGAAAATAACACATTTTCTGATTCAGCAGATACCTGGAATGACACTGTTCCATTTTGAGCCTTCGAAAATACTCCGGTTCTCCAAAACGGTAACAATACTCCTTCCGTTCTCTTCTCTCTCTTTTAAGCTCCCCCATAAGACAGCTCAAAATGCCTTCATTGCTCAGATGATTTGCCGTTACATTCATGCATTCTCCGTATAACTCACTCCAGATTACACAGATGGAAGCCAATGTAACAGTCACACCACTGTGCCTGACACTACTCCAAAATGCAATTGTCATTTCAAATTATAACTCCTTGAATTTTATTAGGATAAATCCGAGGATAACTCGCGAGAAAATTGATATTCATCTAGACACTCACATCATACTACCAATTGCTGCATTTGACAATATCGGAAAAATTCACAGAAAAAACGTTATTTTTTAGTAAACCTCAATAAATTTCTTTGGAGTTTTCATCCGGAAACGACTTTTTCCGGTCATAACACTTTTTCTTTTTCATATGTTAATTAAGACTATTGTTTTATGGAGCTGCTATGGATTTTCATGCCATGTCCGAACAGGAAACGCTGTCGGCGCTGCAAAGCAGTCCGAATGGCCTCCCCGGGAAAGAAGCACTGTCACGTCAGGAAAAATACGGTCCAAACGAACTTACGGAGGAACAAAAGCACTCCCTGCTTTCCCGATTTGCCGGACAGTTTTCCGATTTTATGATTCTGATTCTTTTAGCAGCGGCATTTGTATCCTTTCTTACCTCGCTTGCATCCGGAAAAGCAGATTTGACCGAACCCGTCATTATTCTAGGAATTGTTGTACTGAATGCAATTCTCGGCGTTATCCAGGAAGCAAAGGCCGAGCATTCTCTTTCTGTATTAAAAAGCCTGTCTGCACCGGAGGCGACGGTTCTGCGGGACGGAACCAGAAAACTGCTTCCGGCAAAAGAGCTGGTTCCTGGTGATATCATTCTGCTTACCGCCGGTTCCCTCGTCCCTGCAGATGCAAGACTTTTATCTACCACTCAGCTTACCATGGACGAATCCTCCCTGACCGGAGAATCTACAGCCGTAAAAAAGGTTGCTGACCTGCGCCTGCACCGCTCCATTCCTCTTGCAGACCGCGTAAACCTTGTTTTTTCCGGTACAACCGTACTTTCCGGCCATGCAACCGCAATCGTAACCGCAACCGGCATGAACACACAGGTCGGAAAAATCGCGACTCTTATCAAACAGGATATCTCACCGGAAACACCGCTGAAAAAAAATCTGTCCCACACCGGAAAGGTGCTTGGAATTGCAGTTATTCTGATTTGTCTTTTTGTATTTTTGCTTGGTATTTTGGAAGGGCGTCCTGTACTCATGATGTTTATGACTGCCGTAAGTCTCGGTGTTGCAGCCATTCCGGAGGGACTTCCTGCCATTGTTACCATCGTTCTCTCCATCGGTGTACAAAGAATGGCAAAGAAAAATGCAATTATCCGCCATCTGCCCGCGGTCGAAACCCTGGGCAGTGCAACCTATATCTGTTCTGACAAAACCGGAACACTGACCCAGAACAAAATGCGTATTTCCGAAATCTCAGACGGCCGCAGAACCCTTTCGCAAACCAGTGACTCTGCAAAGGCAGTTTTACTCTGCGGTGCTCTTTGCAATAATGCAGAGCTGGGCAGTAATGCAGAGCAGGGGTCACCAACCGAGCTGGCTATTTTGCATGCCGCAAAGGAGGCAAAGCTTACCTCACCTGCACCTAATGTTTATTACAAACGTCTGGCAGAGCTTCCCTTTGATTCCATACGAAAATGCATGTCAACCCTGCACGTAATCTCCGGACGGGCAACCAGACCACTTCCGGTTCTTCCGGAGGGCACCTATGGACTTTTGGTATGCAAAGGTGCACCTGAGGTTGTTCTCGCCAAATGCCAGTCGCGATATGAAAACGGTATCACTACCCCCCTTACGACTCCTCTTTTTCAGGAACTGATGAACTATTGTAATTCCTGTGCAAAACGTGCTCTTCGTGTTCTTGCCGTCGCCTACCGTCCGCTCCCCGCATCGGTCTGTCAAAAAATCCAGAAAGAGGAAGCACTTCTGAAAACGGCAGAAACAGAACTGACCCTGCTTGGATTTATATGTATTAACGACCCACCCCGTCCGGAAGTAAAGGAAAGCATACGGGTATGCAGGGAAGCCGGAATTACCCCTGTCATGATTACCGGAGATCATGCTCTTACCGCAAAAGCAATCGCAACAGAGCTCGGTATCTGCACGGAAAACGAGCAGCCGGTAACAGGACCGGAGCTCTCTGCAATGTCGGAAAAAGAATTGTCCGACTGCGTGGCACATTGCAGGGTGTTTGCCAGAGTTTCTCCCGAACATAAGGTAGCCATTGTCCGTGCCCTGCAATCCCGTGGGGAGGTCGTTGCCATGACCGGCGACGGCATCAACGATGCCCCCGCACTAAAGGCAGCAGACATTGGCTGTGCTATGGGAAAATCCGGAACCGATGTTGCAAAGGAAGCAGCCGATATGATTTTAATGGATGACAACTTTGCAACGATTGTAGCCGCAGTCAAAGAAGGCCGAAGTATTTTCGCAAACATCCGGCACTGCGTACAGTTTCTTCTTTCCTGTAACATCGGAGAAATCATAACCATATTGTTTGCACTTTTGTTCGGTCTTCCTTCGCCACTTCTGGCCATCCAGCTTTTATGGGTAAACCTGATTACCGACTCCCTTCCGGCTGCAGCACTTGGAGTGGAGCC
>CALZBV010000219.1 GCA_945622055.1 uncultured Clostridia bacterium | reverse complement strand
AGGTGAGCAGCAGAGGATTGCAATTGCGATTGCACTTGCCAATGAACCGAAGGTGCTGCTTGCTGATGAACCGACCGGCTCGGTAGACCGCAGAACGGCGGATTATATTTACGATTTGTTTGTACGTCTGAATCAGGAGAAGGGGCAGACGATTGTCATTGTAACCCACGATACGACGCTTGCGAAAAAAGTAAAGCGTGTGGTTGCAATCCGTGACGGTAAAATCAGCAGTGAGCGTATTTTGAAGGAGGAGTTTTCAGATCTTTCAAAGGCTTCTACGGTCAACTGGCAGGAAATTGACAGTACACAGGAGGAGTTTGCCATTATCGACCGTGTAGGCCGCGTGCAGATTCCGCGTGAGCTGCTGGAGCATCTTGCGCTCGAAGGAAATAAGGTAAAGGTTTCCTATCAGGAAGAAAAAATCACCCTGGAGCGTCCGTAGCCGGAACGCTTTTTCAGGGAGGTTTGGGTGGCGCGTCCCTAAAACCGGGAGAAAAGGCTGAGTAAGAATACCGGGGCATTTTAACCGGAATAGTTGAGAGTAGTGGAGGAAACATGAAGGCACTGATTGCAATGAGCGGAGGGGTTGACAGCTCGGTGGCGGCCTGTCTCATGAAGGAGAAGGGCTTTGACTGCATTGGCTGTACCATGAAGCTTTATGAAAACGAGGATGCGTGTGTTACCGATGGTCGCACATGCTGCTCTTTAGATGATGTGGAGGATGCAAGAAGTGTTGCGACACGTCTTGGAATGCCGTACTATGTGTTTAATTTCAAGGAGGAGTTCCGGGAAAAGGTCATTTGCAGATTCATACAGAGCTATGAGAATGGACTGACACCGAATCCGTGCATTGATTGTAACCGGTATCTGAAGTTTGATAAGCTGTATGAACGGATGAAGGTGCTTGGCTGTGATTATCTTGTAACCGGGCATTATGTCCGGGTTGAAAAGGCCGGTGACCGGTATGTGCTGAAAAAGGCACCGGATGAAACAAAGGACCAGAGCTATGTGCTGTATTCCTTATCGCAGGAGCAGCTCGCCCATACCTGTTTTCCGCTCGGTAGCATGACGAAGGAGGAAACGAGAAGACTGGCAGAAGCGCACGGCTTTATCAATGCCGCAAAGCCGGACAGTCAGGACATCTGTTTTGTACCGGACGGGGATTATGCGAAGGTGATTGAGCATTATACCGGAAAAACGTACGCACCGGGGAACTTCGTAACTGTAACAGAGGATGGCAGTGAGCGCGTACTCGGTGAACACAAGGGTATCATTCACTACACCATAGGACAGCGTAAGGGGCTTGGCATTGCAGCGGAGAAGCCTCTGTATGTGTGTAAAATCTGTCCGGAAGAGAATAAGGTGGTGCTTGGAGACAATGCGGATTTATTCCGCACGGAGGTCAAGGTAAAAAATATGCACTGGATTTCGGGAGAAGCACCGGAGAAAGTTTTTTCCTGTAAAGCAAAAATCCGTTACCGTCACACAGAGCAGCCTTGTACGGTTTATGTAGAGGACGGAGACCGTATCCGGATTGTGTTTGAACAGCCACAGCGTGCAGTCACGCCGGGGCAGGCAGCCGTGCTGTATGACGGAGATATCGTTTTAGGTGGCGGAACGATTTACCTTTAAGAGGTTTTTACCGGTGTGTATTATGATATGCTCTTTTTATGGCGTCAAAGCTTTCTTCGCTTAAGTCGTGTTCAACACGGCATGCATCCTCGAGCGCAATATCCTCACGAACACCGATGCTGATCAGCCAGTCCGATAGAATGGTATGGCGCTCCAAAACGCTTTCTGCGCGCTGTCTGCCTACTTCGGTTAATGTAATGAATCCGTTGTCTGCCATAAGTATGTATCCCTTTTCACGAAGATTTTTCATGGCAATACTGACGCTGGGTTTGGTAAAATTCATTTCGTTTGCAATGTCAATAGAGCGGACACAGCCGTTCTTTTTCTGTAACATCAGAATTGTCTCGAGATAGTCTTCCAGAGACTCGTCTGCACGATGCCTGATATAACTCATAATGTTCTCTCCACATTTTTATTAGATTATGAACTTCGTTCATGATCTCCAGCTCCGCTCGGATTTACAAGCAAGCTTGTAAATCCGGGCTACATTTTTATTGTACCATTTTGAGGGGAAAATGACAAATAGAAAATAGAATGCACGCATTGAGAATAAAAGAATTTGTTGAAGAACGGTGTCAAACATTTTTGAAAAACAGGTTGACATTTCGAGTTAGTTATGTTAAACTCTGTAATGGTTAGCGGAAACTAACTAAATGACGCAGAGTGGTTTCTGAATTTTCCCGGAAAGGTATGGTGGAAGATATGGATTTGGCAGATGCAAAGGCCGGAGAAGAATATATTGTAAAGGACATCATTGCGGAGGATGAAGAATTAAAAGCCTTCCTGTTTTCCCTTGGTTGCTACAGTGGAGAGCCAATCACGGTAATCTCTCATATCAGGGGTGGCTGTGTAGTTTCTGTTAAGGATGCCAGATACACAATTGATACGGATTTAGCAAAAGCTATTTCAATATAGTATGTTTTTTTAACCAAAGGTTAGTCAAAACTAACATATTTTGTAAGAAAAAAGCAAGGAGGTTACATTATGAGAATTGCATTAACGGGGAACCCAAACAGCGGAAAGACCACGATGTACAATGCCCTGACCGGAAGAAATGAAAGGGTCGGAAACTGGGCCGGCGTTACTGTGGAAAGGAAAGAAAGTCCCATGAAAAAGGCGTATTATGCCGGAACGGAGGAAATAATAGCAGTTGACCTGCCGGGGGCCTATTCCATGTCACCGTTTACCTCGGAGGAAAGCATTACCAGCGCTTATGTGAAAAATGAGAAGCCGGATGTTATCATAAACATAGTGGATGCCACGAACCTAAGCCGGAGTCTGTTCTTTACGACGCAGCTTTTGGAGCTTGGGATTCCGGTGGTTGTTGCTCTGAACAAAAGTGATATCAATGCAAAGAAAAACACAGAAATTCAGGCAGAGCTGTTATCAGAAAAGCTTGGCTGTCCGGTTATTAAGACAGTTTCCACCTCCGCAGGCCATGCAGGACTAAAAGAAGTGGTCGAAAAGGCTGTGGCTTTAAAGGGCTGTGGTCAAAAGGCACCGTATGAGGAAGGAGAGATTGACCTGCACAATAAGCAGGCGGTTGAAATGGCAGACCGAAAACGATTTGATTTTGTAAAGTCGGTTGTTGCGGCTGTTGAGAAGCGCAAGCAGTTTACAAAAGAGAAAAACCTGCAGGATAAGGTGGACCAATTCCTTACACATCCTGTCTCAGGATTACTGGGTTTCGCAGCAGTTATGTTTATGGTATTTCATATTTCCCAGTCAGAGGGAAGGCTTGGGCTCGGAAAAATGCTGGAAGGGGTGTTTACCGGATGGATTGAGACTTTCCAGGGATATGTCAGCGGATGTCTGGAAAATGCTAATCCGTTTCTTCAGTCGGTTCTGGTGGATGGCATCATCGGTGGTGTAGGCGCTGTGGTAGGTTTCCTTCCGCTTGTCATGGTAATGTAT
>CALZBV010000218.1 GCA_945622055.1 uncultured Clostridia bacterium | reverse complement strand
CTGCGGTCAAGGCTGATGCAGTCTTGTGCTGCCCATGCACAGACCTCCTCAGCTCTCGGATAATATTCCTTCGCAAACGCTCGAAGCTCCTCCCAGTTCCCACCGTTTTTTCCGGTCCGGTGACTTCCACCGCCCAAAAGCAGGATATCCCCAAACATTCGAAAGGACAGTCCACGCTCCTTTTCGTCACGAAAACAGCCCTTTATCTCCGGAACCTGGCGTAGCGCCAGCACATAAGAACGGTCCTGATAAAGCTTTAAAAAGTATCCCCCGTGCTTGCTAAACATTGGGAAATGCGTTGCGACAACAACCTGCTTTGCCCTAATTTCTCCGTCCTCCGTCAAAAGCGAATGTTCCCGGTACTCCTTCACAAACGTATTTTCATAAATCGGAAGCTCCCCGGCAATGGCTGCCACCCATTTTAACGGATGAAACTGCGCCTGTCGCGGAATTTTGACCGCTCCGGCAACCTTCATTGGCAGACCTGGATTTTCGCAGAACTCTGCAGTCCCTCCGATGCGACGGAGCGCTTCCAGTTCCTCCTCTAACACCCTCCTTCGCTCCATGGAATAAATATAGCTGTCCGTCTGCTGATAGTCACAATCAATTTCTTTCGTCAGCTTTTCCCACATTCCGAGTGCCCTACGATTTGCGGACAAGTATGCACCGGCAAGCTCCGCACCTTTCGTTTTTATCAGCTCGTGATAAATCAGCCCATGCTGTACCGATAGCTTTGCCGTTGTTCCGGCCGTTGTCCCGCTGCAGATTCGTTCCTTTTCCAGCACCATACAGTCCACTCCGTTCCGGCGCAGAAAAAAGGCGGTCAGGATGCCGGTCATCCCCCCGCCTATAATAGCAACATCTGTTGTACAGGTTCCCTCAATCGCCGGAAATTCCGGCATGGAAACAGTCTTCTGCCATATGGATTCCATTGTTCCACCTCCGTCAATGCCTTTTTTCTCTTATTCTTTCCATAACCGCCCGGCTTATTCCCTGTTTCGAAAATCAAAAGGCCTGTATCTGACAGAACGTGGTTCATTTCACAAATTATGTGTAGCTTTTCCTATACGGCTTTGCTCCCTGATACGGAAAAATCACAGCTTTGGTATAAAGCTTGGCATCAGCTGTAATTTAAACAGATTCCGTTCGTGCAGAGAATCAATGCGCTCCTTTACTGCCTCATCCACACACACACCGGTACGAATGTAACGGTCCAGTGCCGCATACGTAAATCCGAGATTATCCTCATCCGTCTTTCCGCACAGACCGTCAATCGGTGTCTTTTCCACAAGATTTTCCGGAAGCCCCAGCACATGACCAATCTGCTTTACCTCAGCAACCGTCAGATTGGAACACGGGCTGAAATCACCGGCTGCATCACCGTAACGGGTCGAGTATCCGACCCAGTCTTCGGAAAGATTGCAGGTGTTTGCCACTCTTCCGTTACAGGACTGCCCAATCGCATAAAGTGTTGTCATACGCACTCTCGGCGGAATATTTGTTCTCGTCTGCACAGAGAGCTCCAGCTCCTTCGGCCAGGCAGACAAAAGACCCTCCACCGCTGCCTTGATATTCACGGTGAAATTTTTTATTCCAAGATGATCCACCAGCTGTTTTGCACAGTTAATATCTGCCTGTTCCCCGCAAGGCATCAGAACGCCAATGACACGGTCCTTCCCAAGCGCCTCTACACACAGGGCAGCAACCACGGAGCTGTCTTTGCCACCGGAAATTCCGACAATGGCATTGCAGTCCTTTCCATTCTTTTCAAAAAAATCACGAATCCAGGCAACACACTCATTTTTTACTTTTACTGCATCAAACATAGGTTTTCCCTCCGAATTCTTATTTTTTGTTGCGGTCATAGGTCAGTTTACCGGCACAAATCGTCTGATAAACCCTTCCGGATACTTTCTTCCCACCAAACGGTGTATTTTTTCCTTTGCTGAAAAACTCCTCCGGACAAATCTCATATTCCTCGTCCGGGGCAACAATTGCAAGGTCCGCATACATTCCTTCTGAGATTCCTCCAAACTCCTGCTCACGTCCCAGCACCTTCGCCGGATTGTAGCTCATGCACTTGGCAAGCTGCATCGGAGTCATTCCATGCTCCTTTACAAGTACGGTATTCGACAACGCATATGCAGTCTCAGAGCCGACGATTCCGAACGGGGAACCGAGCATGGAACCTTTCTTCTCTTCCAGGGAGTGCGGCGCGTGGTCTGTCGAAATACACTCCATTGTACCGTCCAAAAGACCTTCAATAAGTGCTTTTACGTCCTCTTTTGCACGAAGCGGAGGGTTCATCTTGTAAAAGGAATCATCGGAAGGAATATCCTCGTCACAAAGTGCAAAGTGGTGCGGACATACCTCCGCCGTCACCTTAATTCCCTCTCTTTTAGCAAAACGCACAAATTCTACACTGTTTTTTGTGGAACAGTGACAAAGATGAAGCTGGGCTCCGGTCTCCTGGGCCAGAAGAATATCACGCATGGTAATGATATCCTCTACGGCATTGGTGATTCCCGGAAGGGAAAGCTCTTCGGCCTTTTTTCCGGCATTCATGACTCCGCCGCGTACCAGATTGATTTCCTCACAATGGGCAAACACCGGAATACCATTCGCTGCTGCCTGTTTCATGCCTTCCGCATATGTTACAGACTCCATTACGGATTTTCCGTCCTCCGAAAGTGCTGCCGCACCGGCTGCCTTTACTGCTGCAATGTCCACCAGTTCAGAACCCTTTTGTGCCTTTGTTACCGCACTTACCGGAAGAACACGTACCTTCCCTGCTTCCTTTGCCTTTTTCAGTACATACTCCACCACTTCCGGACAATCCGTGGAAGGCTTTGTATTCGGCATCGGACAAACCGTGGTGTAGCCACCCGCAGCCGCTGCAGCGGAACCGGTTGCAATCGTCTCCTTGTATTCCAGCCCCGGCTCGCGGTAATGTACATGAAGGTCAATAAAGCCCGGGAGCACCTGCTTTCCTGTCGCATCAATCACACGGTCTGCCTTTGCTTCCGTCTCCGGAATCTTTTTTGCAATCCGCTCGATTTTCTCACCATCGGTCAATACATCATAGTATCCTTCGATTTCCTTTACCGGGTCAATCATATATCCGTTTTTTATCAATATTCTCATCGTATATCCTCCCTGCAGTTTTTCGACCGCGACATCCTTATTTTGCCTGTTCGAAGCGAACCTCATTCAAAAACAGTCCCTTCGGCTCGATGGTCTCGCCGGCAAGGCTCCGGTCACCCTTTTCCAGAATGGTTTTTACCGCCTCCGGGGCAAGCTCCCCTCGTCCGACCGCAAGTAACGTGCCAACCAGAATGCGCACCATATGCGGCCAGAAATCATCTGCAGTAAACATAAAAACGACTTCTCTTTCGTCTCCGTAAATAGAAATCTCCTTCATGACGCGGATCGTGGACTTTTTCATTTTTGCATTATCCGAAAATGCCTTAAAATCATGCCCTCCGATCAGATATTGTGCTGCCTGCTTCATTTTTTCCACATTCACACGTTTGAAGCTGTAATAATTGTATTTACGTTCAAATACGGACGGTACCTCACCTAC
>CALZBV010000217.1 GCA_945622055.1 uncultured Clostridia bacterium | reverse complement strand
TACTATGACCTCAATCTTGCCACCTTAAACTACGCGCTGGCAAGGGAAAAGCTGTTCTCTACCCGTTCTGTTTCCGCAACCGGAAGCCTTTCTCTTTTAACATATTATGGTGCCACGCTGACTCTTTGTCTGCTGCTGTTTTTCTGTTCGGGAATGGGTACCTTTTTATGCAATGCTTCCGGTGCCACGCTTCGTCAGCAGCTTTCTCGAAACGGAATCGGTCCTCTGCGTTACGAGTTCAGCCTGTTTGCACCACTGTTTTTGTTCTATTCCCTGCTTACCGCAGCTTCAGTTACGATAGCCGGGCGTATTCTGGGCGGCATTTCTGTAACCACACTCCCCCTTTGCTTTCTCGTAAGCGTGGTTCTATGCCTTGCTCTCTATGCACAGCTGGTTTTCCGCTTCTTTGCGGATGCCGGCCGGGGATTATTAGTCTTTCTGTTCAGTGGTCTGTTTATGATTTTTATTGCCGGTGGCTTTTTACCGTATGCATTTTTGCCGGTTTTGTTCCAAAAGCTGACCCCCCTGCTTCCTTTTGGTGCGATTCTGAACGGCCTCCGTCATTTATTCGGCAACACATTGACAACAGCTGATGTAACAAATGTCCTTTGGCACTGCCTGGCACTCACTCTGGTTTTACTTCCGGTAAGCATATTTTTTCGAAAGGAGGAGCACGCATGAATTTGCTTTCTTTCTTTTTCCTTCAGCTGAAACGAACACTAAAATCGAAACTCCAGCCGGTACTTTTACTGCTCTTTTTCTTTAGCATACTCTTTTTATCGCAAACCACTTCTGCTAAGGAAGATTCCCGTATCCCGGTCGGACTTTGTGTGGAAACCGAAGACCCGCTTGCAAAGACGCTGCGTGACCGGCTTCTGACCGGAAACGATTCTCTCTTTCGTTTTATAGAGGTGGAAACGGTTGATGATTTGACCCGAATGATTGAAAACGGTACCGCGGAATGTGGTTATCTCATTCGTAAGCCACTGAAATACGAGCTTGAAAAGAAACATATGAACAACCTCATCCGCATCTATGTATCTGAAACCACAACCTGCAAAGGGATTTTAAATGAATATGTTTATGCAAATCTTTTTGAGGAATACGCAGAGGATATCCTCCTAAAATGCCTGAAAAAAGCAGATTTGCTACCCTTTACCGAAGAAACAGCCGAAGCCTTTTCGCTTCCTCCGGTCACAGATGAGATGATTCAGGGCATCTACCGAAGCTATACCCGGGGCGACGAAACCTTTTCCTTTGAGATTTTTACCGTCACAACAGAGACGGCCCCGGAAAAAAGTACAGAATCAGAAGCAACCGGAACCTACGCTGCGATTCTTCCTCTGTTTCACGGATTAACTGCCCTGTTCCTTCTGCTGGGCGGTTTTCTTTCTCTGCTTACTGTGATTTCCGACCGGACCGGTGGTCTCTACGACAAGCTGCACGGTATGGAACGCTTCCTTGCCTCTGTCCTTACTATGCTGGCAGTCCTGCTTCCGTTTGCATTAACTGCATTTTTGTCCATGCTGCTGTTCGGACCTTCGGGACAGCTGCTTACAGAGCTGATTGCACTTTTGGCATATCTCCCTCTGCTCCTGGTTTTTTACGGAATTCTCGGAAAGATACTTAAAAATCCCACCGTGCTTTGTGGTGCATTTCCGATGATTTTACTGCTTACCATTGTTTTTACGCCGGTCATTACCGATCTTTCGGTCGTGTTTCCATGGATTCGCACCCTCAGGTACGCACTGCCAACCTATTACTATCTGTTGTTTTTCTAAGAAAGAGGCTTTTATGGAACATAAAGTAGACTTAACTGAAATTTCAGATGGCACCCTGTATTCGTTAAATGACACCGTCACCCTTTCCTGTGACGGCTGCCGTTGTCTTTCGGAGCATGCCCGGTGCTGTCACTTTGCGGAAGATACCATTACGCTGGACCCATTTGATATTTTCCAGCTTACCTGTGCAGGATATCCTTTTGTCACCTTATTTCAAAAGGAAATTATTTCACTCGCTCCGGTTTCCTCCGTTTTATTACCTCACCTAAACTTCAATGACTCTGGTTCCTGCCCGTTTTTAGATGCGGACGGGCGCTGCAGCATTCATGCGTTCCGTCCCGGACTTTGCAGGCTTTTCCCACTCGCACGAGGTTATGGTGAAAACAGACTGTTTTATGTAAAACAGATTCATGAATGCCCGATACCGACAGGACAGCCGGTTTCCGTCCGTGACTGGCTTGGGCTTGCGGATGCTACGCGCTACGAACAGTTTTGTTTTGATTGGCACACGCTGGTAACTCAGTTTCGGGAAAGGCTTCAGACCACTTCCGGTCACGAAACCCGGACCACACTGTCCACCCGTTTTCTTAGCATCTTTTTCTTTGCTCCTTACGAAACCGGTGCTTCCTTTTATGAACAGTATGCCTTACGCCAAAAGGAATTTAAAGAAATTTAAAAAGAGGCTTGCTATTTGCTTCAGTTTCATGTAAAATATACTAGGTTAAAGGAGTGCCTATGAAGGGAATCAAGGAGCAGATTAAGAACAATCAATACAAACGTATCTATTTGCTTTACGGAACCGAAACGTATCTTCGCAGACTATATACTTCAAAGCTTCGAACCGGTGCACTTGCAGACGGTGACGAGATGAATGTTTCCTCTTTTTCCGGCAAGGATGTAGATTGGAACGAGGTTCGTAACCTTGCTGAGACGATGCCATTCTTTGCGGAGCATCGTGTCATTGTTTTGGAGAATACCGGTGCATTTAAAGGTGCCTGCGATTTTGCCGATGCAGTTCCTTCGCTTCCGGATTCCTCTGTTCTCATTTTTAATGAGACCGAGGTTGATAAACGGAGCCGTATGTACAAGGCGGTAAAGGAAAACGGTTATATCTGCGAAATGAACGGTCTTGCTGAAAATGACCTGAGCCTTTGGGTGGCACAGCTTTTAAACCGGGATCAGAAAAAAATCAGCCGTGATGACCTTTCCTTCCTTTTGGAGCGGATTGGTACTGACATGGAGAATATCGCATCGGAAGTAGAAAAGCTTATCTGCTACACCGACACTCGCGATGTTATCACCCGGGAAGATATTCTGGCGGTGACAACAGAACAGATTTCCGGCAGGATTTTTGCCATGACAGACGCACTCGGCGCCCAAAACAAACAGCTTGCACTTTCACTGTATCATGATTTGTTACTGGTTCGTGAAAAGCCGATGACGATTCTCTATCTTATGATTCGTCAATGCAACATGATTTTACAGGCGATGCAAATGAGTCGTCAGGGGCTGGACCGTTCTTCGATTGCAGCGAAGCTTGGTACCCCTCCGTTTGCTGTTGGCAAGTGTCTGACGCAGGCACGCAACTTTACCTCAGAGCAGCTCCTCTCTCTCATTTCCTATGGGACTGAACTGGAGGAACAGGTAAAAACCGGACGACTGGGAGAGCGCATGGCAGTTGAACTTTTTCTGCTCACCTCAATTTCATAAGGGTATCACAGCTACGCTGTTACCATAGAATACGGAGTGGTATCGAAGAGGCCGTAACGAGACTGACTCGAAATCAGTTGTACCGCAAGGTACCGTGGGTTCGAACCCCACCC
>CALZBV010000216.1 GCA_945622055.1 uncultured Clostridia bacterium | reverse complement strand
CCTCGTTTTCGGTCCAGAGGGACTTATCCTTTCTGCCGAGGTTGTGATGAATTACCTCATTTGCCGCAGAAAGAATTGTTTTCGTGGAACGGTAATTCTGCTCCAGCTTGATGACATGTGCCTCCGGATAAACCTTTTCAAAATTCAGAATGTTATGGATGTTAGCTCCACGGAATTTGTAAATGGACTGGTCATCATCACCTACCACGCAGAGATTATGCTCAATTTCGCCGTATTCATTCTGGTGGGAGGCAAGCAGGGAAATCAGGCGAAACTGCGCCGTATTGGTATCCTGATACTCGTCCACCATGATATAGCGGAAACGGTTCTGGTAGTAGGATAGTACTTCTTCATTCGTTTGAAACAGTTCAACGGTTTTGAAAATAAGGTCATCAAAATCAAGGGCATTGTTTGCCTTCAGACGTTTCTGGTATTCCGCATAAACGCGGGCATAATCGCGTTTGGTAAAGTCAGAGGCTGCCTTTTGCGCGTATTCCTCCGGAGAAACCAGTTCGTCTTTTGCAGAGGAAATGGCATTCAAAAAGGTGCGTTCCTTTACTTTTTTCGTGTCGATGTTCATGGCCTTGCAGATATCCCGTATCAGTGTTTTCTGGTCATCGGAATCATAAATCGTAAAATTTCTGGAATATCCGAGGGATTCGATAAATCGTCTGAGAATGCGGACACAGGTAGAGTGGAAGGTACTTACCCAGATGTTTTCCGCACCATAGCTCACAATACGGTCGACGCGTTCTCGCATTTCCTTTGCTGCTTTGTTTGTAAAAGTAATGGCAAGAATCTGGTACGGACTTACGCCGCATTCTTCAATCAGATAGGAAATCCGATGCGTCAGCACGCGTGTTTTTCCGGAGCCGGCACCGGCTAAAATAAGCAGTGGACCGCGGTCAAAAAACACCGCTTCCTGCTGCATTGGATTCAAGGTATCATATATACTCATAAAAATCACCGCATTTCACAACCTGTTTGGATTTAGCATTTCAAGCCTCATGTGAAATGCTACAGATTGTGACACTTGTAAATCCTCACTATGTTTTTAGTATAGCATAGGGAGGGAAAAAAAGAAAGTACTTGCAACATGGTTTCGAATACTATATAATATGGTTAAGAGTTTGAAGTGTTTTCAAACTGCTTTGCATCTCACATAGGAAAGGAGTCTGCATTGATGTCAGAAAAAGAAAGTGATGAACTCCGCGAATTGCTCAATCGGTTAACCCAAATAACCTATGTTAAGCCGGAGGATCTTCCGAACATTGACTTATATATGGATCAGGTGACAACGTTTATGGACCGGCATCTGGAATTTTCCAAACGTTACCCGGAGGACAAGCTTCTTACGAAGACGATGATCAATAACTATACGAAGAATGATTTGCTGCCGTCTCCGAATAAAAAGAAGTATTCGAAGGAGCACATGTATCTCCTGATTCTCATTTATTATTTAAAAAATATACTTTCTATCACGGATATTCAGTCAATCCTAAAGCCGCTCAATGACCGCTTTTTTGAGGGCAATGGCGAGGTTTCGCTGGATAAGATTTATTCGGAATTTGTTTCCATGCAAAAGTCCCAGGCGGATGCCGTTGCAAAGGACGTGACGAGAAAATACCGTGTCGCAGAGGATACATTTTCGGATGTTTCGGATAAGGAGCAGCAGGAGTTTTTACGAAAGCTTTCCATGATATGCCTGTTATGCTTTGATGTGTTCATGAAGCGTCAGCTGATTGAGCAGATTATCGACAAGGATTTTGCCCGGTATAATGCCAAGGCACAGAAGGGAAAAGAAGAAAAGTCTGAGAAGGAAAAAGCAAAGGCTGAAAAGAAAAAAAACGAGAAGGCGGAAAAGCCGGAATAAGTGTGCATTGTTGAGCATAAAAGAGCCATTCTGAGTTTGGAAGATACCAGACCAGAATGGCTTTTCTGACAAAAAGGAAAGCGGAAGGAACCGTTCAACGGATTATTTGTCGTAAGGCAGTGTCCCGATACGGTTGAATGCGATGTCGTAGCCGTCCTTTCCGAAATTTAAGGAACGGTTCACACGGCTGATGGTAGCAGTGGAAGCACCGGTTTTCTCTGCGATTTCAAGATACGTATGTTCAGCCCGAAGCATTGCAGCAACCTCAAAGCGCTGTGCAAGCGAAAGAATTTCATTTACCGTGCAGACATCTTCAAAGAAAGCGTAGCACTCATCGGTTGTCTGAAGACTCTGAATTGCCTGAAAAAGATAATCTACCGCAGGCGTCTTTATTGTTTTACTCATTACTTGTCCTCCTCATTTACAACAATATTACATTCACTGTGTAACATTTTAACACTACAATGAACTAAAGTAAAGAGTTTTTTTATTTTTATTTGGAAGCATTGAATTTGTAGTAATCAGTTGACAAAATGCACAAAAATAAACGAGATTTTCTTGCATTATTACAGGATTGCCAGTTGTCTTTTCAAATGGTATAATTAAGCTACAAAGTACTTTCTAAATGAATCTTGTTGTTCCAAATCGGGACGTCTTTCCATGGAAATGAATTTGTAAAGGAGAAAAATGAACGAAAAGACATTATTGACAAAGGAAGCTTTTCTGACAGAGCTTCAGGAAAAAATACGGGGACTGCTCGGAGAAGAATATTACACAAAACAATGCAGAACCGAAAAGATTAACGGTGTGGTAAAGGAAACAATTCTGGTTCGCCGTACGGGCTATGACTGCGCTCCGAGCTTTTATTCGGATGAGATGTATGCGTCATATTGCAGCGGAACGCCGGTTGAACTTCTGGCAGAGCAGCTGGGGGATGTGATTAGGAGGGAAACAGCCGAAAAACAGATGATTTCTGCGGAGATATGCTCTAAGGAATGGTTAGAAAAAAATATTTATGTACGTCTGGTTGGATTTTCTGCAAACGAGGAGCTGCTTGCGTCTTCGGTGTATGTGAAGTATCTGGATCTGGCGGCAACGTATTACGTTCTGACCGAACAGGGAGAGGAAGGAATCCGCAGCTATCGCCTGCCGAAAGAGGTATGGGAGAGCGCAGGGCTTGGTGCGCCGGAGGACTATTTTGCGCAAGCGGTTCAAAACACACGGGATTTGTTTCCTGAGGATGAGATTCCCATGAACGTTTTTTTGGAAAGAGTAATGAAGCAGTACGGAAAGGAGGCAGAACCGGAGCTTTCCGAAATGTTTTCCGACAGTGCCGCGATGTTTCTGATTCTGACGAATCAGCAGAGAATCAATGGAGCAGCGGTAATTCTGTATCCCGGCTTTCTGGAGCATCTGGCGGAAACCTACGGGAACTTTTATCTGATTCCGAGCAGCGTGCATGAGATACTTCTGGTGAGAGAGGATGCTATAGGAGCAAAAGAACTGAATGCAATGGTAAACGAGGTCAATGCGACTCAGGTAGAGCCGGAGGAGGTTTTGATGGACCATGTTTATTATTATTCCGAAAAGACCGGGCTTTGTATCCGGTAAGCATGCCTGACCGGAAGCTGTGGTTTATGCAGGAACCAAAGGAGATGCCTGGTTTCCTGTAAGTTTTCTAAAAAAGGAAAAGGACCTGATGCTCATACGTGTAGTCCTTTTCCTTTTTGAT
>CALZBV010000215.1 GCA_945622055.1 uncultured Clostridia bacterium | reverse complement strand
GTCTGCTGGCCGATGATGTGATAGGAAAGGTTGCTGTTGCCAGACTTTCTGAGGGTATGCTGCTTCATACGAACCAATGCAGTTCAAAGAATTGTGACAAAACGGAGCGGGAGTGCATTTTTACGGATATCGCAGCGGCAGACGGATTCCCGGAATATGAGCTTGTGGATGTCAGACTACGTTATCCAAACGGCGAGAATTACTGTGTATTAAAGAAAAAAAGGCTTTATAAAGCAGGGGAAGAGGAAGAGGTAAGCAGGCTGTGGCTCAGTGAGGCGGAGCAGGTGCTGATAAGTGCGGCACGTTATGATGCGTTCCTTTATTCGGGAGCAGAGCTTTATTTTGTTGCGTTTATTGAAGAAGCACTTCAGACGGAAACGGATAGTTTTTATGTTCCGCCGGAGCAGTCAATCCGTCAGCTGATTGAAATCGGAGATTCCAGGGTGGCGGCAGACGGTACCTGGTTTCAAATGCGCAAGGCTGTGGAGGAAAGACAGCAGCTGGAATGGGAAAGGAGAAATGGATATTGAGGAGGTGGCGGTACTGAAAGAAAAAATAGGTTTTGTGGGCGGAAAAAGCTACGATATCATTCTGCTTTTTGCAAGGACGCTGACCTGCTTTGGAGAAAAGGTGCTAATTGCGGACCGGAACATTTTTCATACGTTAGCTTCTGCGATACCTGTGCCGGAAGGGTTACAACCGGGAAAGCAGATTGTATCCTATGACGGTATCTTTTATACGGAGTCCGAACGGAATGAGGAAGAACTGACGGGGTATGACTTTGTCCTTTACGACTTTGGGATGGTTATGCACAGGGAGCTTATGCAGTGCAGTATGGTGTATGTAGTTAGCGGCTGTCTGCCACATCACATTCAGCAGCTGCGGAATCTGTGTTTGCCAAAAAACAAGGTCCGCGGAATAATCTTCCGTGATTTGTTAAAGAAAGGTCAGAAGGACGGAACAGAGATAAAAGAGTTGCTTTCAGAGTATCCGGAATGCCGGACAAGGTTTTTGAAGCAGGAGTATTTAGACCAAAAGAATTGTCTTGTTTATGAAACCACTCACGAATACCGCCTTCGGGATGCCTCTGAGCAGATGCAGGAGCTGATTTACACGATTTTCAGTGATGTTTATACAGAGGTGGAAGAAAAAAGCTTTTGGAAAAGGATTCGTAAACTGGAGAGGAAGGGGTATTTATGAAAATTGCTTTTTGGGGACCGACGCCGTTTGCCGGAAGAAAAAGCTCGAATCTTCTTTTTATGGCGGTTTTATCTTCTTTTTCCGGGGGAGAGCAGCTGGTGATTCATGCCGATGAAAAGGGGAGCGGACCGGAGCATTTTCTTCTTTCCGGGCGGGACCGGCGACGTATGATGAGCAAGAGTGAATTCGGGCTGGAGCTTTTGGACCGGATGCTGCGATGTGAACGCTTTGATAAGTCGTTGGTTGTAAATTCCTCATATTCCTTTGCAGAGGGGAGAGTTCATGTGCTTCCGGTGGGGCGGGCAGATTATTTTCAACGGGAGGGGACTCACGCAATAGAGGTACTCGGAGCGATAACTGACAGAGCGGAAAGGGAATTTCAGCATGTATGGATAGAGGCGCCGGCTGGAAATGATCCATTGGCGGCAGCCCTTTGTTCCATGGCGGATGTAGTTGTTATCAATCTTGCGCAGAGTCCTTGGGAATTAAGTCATATGGGAGAGCTGCGACAGTATGCGCATGAGGTGTTTCTGATTGGGGCTTATGAAAAACGAAGTGTTTTTTCGGGTCATAATATTGCCCAGCTGTATCCGAGAATGCAGGGAAGGTGTGCAGTGATACCATATCAGAAGGAGTATTTATTGGCCTGTCTCAGAGGAAAAGCAGAAGAATATCTGTCTCTGCTGAATCCGAAAAAGGAAGCAGAGGGAGTGCATTCTTTTTATCAGAAGGCAGCTGTGGCCCTGGATTTGATTGAACGCGCAGGGGAGGAACGGGATGTTTCGGAATAAAAAAACAAAGAAAAGGGCCCGACCGGAATTTCAGACAATCGAGCAGCTGAGAGAGGCTATCCGGGAGGAAATGAATACCAGAATGGAAGGAGGAATCCCCCGGGGGCTGCCAAAGGCTGAGCGGGACAAGTATCTGTTACAACTAAGACAGCTGCGGAAGGCACTTCGGGAATGTGCTTACGGAGATGAAGGGGAAAAGAACTACCTGAAAAGCTGTTTGCGGCAGGAGATAGCGCGTCTGGAGCTGTCGCTGGAGGAAAAGGAGCGGCTTTATCCGTTCCTGCATGAGGAGAAGCTGACCGCAGCACGTAAATTTGATATTTTGCTATTTCTTGAGATGAAACAGAGCGGAAAGGATGCTTTTTTAAATTTTTGCGAGAGGCATGGATTTCCGCGTGAAACACAGATGCCGGATGGAGATTATTTTGAAATAACCGCTGAAATGATTGAGGAGGTTTATCAGGAGGAAAAGCCGTGCCTTTCTGAGGAAGATTGTCTGACGCTGTTTTGTGACCTGGTATATGAAGGCTTTGGTCATGGAATTATTGACCGGCTCAGGGATTGCAGGCTGGATGGTATCTCAGGGGGAGTGTCCGGGTTACCTCCACAGTTTTTCCGTTATGAAGAGGAGCTTCGGGGCAGTGCAGAGGGCAGCCATTCCTACGATAGTGTGTTTGTTATGGTCAGGGGAACAACGGTGCGGCTTTCCTTCTTAAGCTTTGGAAGCGAGAAGGAGCTGCGGCGTGTAACGAAGGCACTGCTTCGGTACGAGGCACCGGGAGAGCTGACCTATTACAATCCGTATATGGTAAATGACATGAAGGACGGAAGCAGGGTATTTGCCTGTCGTCCCCCGTTTTCGGAATCCTGGGCTTTCTTTGTAAGAAAATTTGATTCTGCAGAGCAAAAGTGCCCGGAGGAGCTGATCCGGGGAGGGGGAGCAGAGAGGTTGATATCCGCCTTGCGTTATTTTGTCGGAGGAGGACTGCATGTTGCGATAACAGGACCGCAAGGTAGTGTATAGTTAGTACAACATTAAGTCAAAAAAATAACGTCTGTAATCTCATTCTTTTCATTCAGGTAGATCTTGTCGATCACGCTTCTCCAAAGACACTGCTTTTCCTGATCCGTAAGATCATTGTAGATTTTTTCAAAATCACTTTTCAGAAATTCATTGATAGCATCCATGTTATTTTTCTTTTCTTCCTGATATGTCTCATCAATAATCTGTGCTTCCAATGCTTCTCGATCATGTTTGTATTCGTCCATAGAAATCATATCATTGATATACAGCTCTTTCAAACGGTCTATCTTTTTCTCTATTTGCTTCCGGTTTGATTTCTGCTGTTTTTTTTCTTTTTGCTTTGCTTCGAGACGTACAACATATTCAGACATCAGATCCCTTGCATTTTCGAGTAGATATGATTCGATTTGTTTTTCGGACTTTCGTTTAGAGTTAGTGCAGCAAGTATGCGCAGTCTGTCTTGTACAACGGTAGTATTTGTATAAATGATTCGAACTACCCATGACTCCACCATAACTGCCACCACAACAAGCACACTTCACAATTCCCGAAAAGATAAATATTCTTCCGGTGTTAACACGGACATTTCTCTTTGCAAGCAATTGTACTTTATTGAATATCTCTTCCGTCAAGAAGTACCAGAAATTGAGAATGGCACAGT
>CALZBV010000214.1 GCA_945622055.1 uncultured Clostridia bacterium | reverse complement strand
GTATGTTAAGAGTCTTCGGAATGAACGTTCACTTTATTCTTGTTTCCGGACGGTTGCCGAATGCTATCAGAGCCCCGAGAAAGAGACGATTGCAAAGGCTTCGCAGAGCATTACAAAGACAAAAAAGAGCAGTAAAAAGGAAACTTCGTAGAATTGATGCATACTCTGACAAAAGGAACAGAAGGTACGAAAGGATTAGGACTGTATGGGGAAAATCTGGGAATTTTTTGATACAATGAATGAAATCGTTTATGTGACAGACATTGATACGCATGAGCTGGTCTATATGAACAAAAGAACATTGGCAGAGTGTAAGCTGGAGTCGCTGGAGGAGCTGAAGGGGAAAAAATGCTATGAGGTATTGCAGAAGAGCCAGGTCCCGTGTGCAATCTGTAACAATCACCAAATCAGCGAAGGTTGTTTCATAGAATGGCAGTATTACAATCCAATCAAGAACCGCTATTTTTTAATTAAGGACACCATGATTATTGACGAAGGGCGTCGTCTGCGTCTTGAAATCGCAGTTGACAACAGCCGGCAGGAGCAAAAATACCGCCTGTTTCTGGAACAGCAGGATCAGGAGGTGCTTGCAAACGAAGGAATGAGACTGGCGCTTCGTGCTGAAACACCGGATAAATCAATCGATATTATGCTGGAATATCTCGGGAAGGCGTTAAAGGGTGAGAGAACCTACATTATTGAAAAAAACAAATATGGCGGGGATGACAATACTTATGAATGGGTTGCATGCGGAATAAAGCCGGAGATTAAAAATTTGCAGAATCTGCCTCCGGAGGTTTGTGCGAGCTGGTACCGGGATTTCAGTGAGGATAAGAAGATAGCAATTGAAGATATCGAGGATATCAGGGAAACGGACCCGGTGAAATATGAGATATTGAAACAGCAGGATGTACATTCCATTGTGGCCGTTCCGCTTTATGATGACAGGAGCGTCATCGGCTTTTATGGTGTAGACAATCCACATGGAAAATCTCTGGAGTATACCGAGAATATGCTTCAGATTGTAGGTCACTTCATTATTTCCTGCTTAAAACGCAGAAATCTTTTGAAGCAGCTGGAACAGATGAGCTATAGTGATCCGCTGACGCAGCTTGGAAACCGGTTTGGTATGGATCGGTACATGGCTGAGTCAAATTTCGGAGATACGATAGGTGTGGTATACTGTGATATTACCGGATTGAAAAAGGTAAATGACAGCGAAGGGCATCTGGCCGGTGACCGGCTGATTCTGCGTGCGAGCGACTGCTTCTCAGAAGTATTTGGAGATTATGGACTGTTTCGAATCGGAGGAGACGAGATTCTTGCGATTTGTCCGGGGATTTCGAAGGAAGAGCTTTTGAAAAAGACGGAGCAGCTTCGCAGGGTAGCTGAGGAGAACCAGGTAGTAATGGCACTCGGCGCTGTGTGGGAGGATACAGCGGAGGATAACATTGACAGGCTTTTGGCTGCTGCAGAAAAACAGATGTATGAGGATAAAAGTGCATATTACAAAAAGATGGGATGGGAGCGCAGAAGGGTCTGACGAAATGATACCACTGTGTTTCTTCAAAAAATCTAAAAAAGGTATTGACAAATACCTCTGCTTTGCATATAATATCATTCGTACCGTTCAAAAAGGTTCGTTACGGGGTCTTAGCTCAGCTGGGAGAGCATCTGCCTTACAAGCAGAGGGTCATAGGTTCGAGCCCTATAGGCCCCATTCGAACGGTTTTTGGTACAGCTTCATATGGCGGAATAGCTCAGTTGGCTAGAGCACACGGTTCATACCCGTGGTGTCGAGGGTTCAAATCCCCCTTCCGCTATTTTGTTGCCCCAAAGTCTTGCAGATTTAGGACTTTGGGGCTTTTTGTTTCCCAAGGGATTTACATTCTTGCCTTCCATTCAATGTCACAGTTTTGCAATTCAGCAAAAAAGGCAAAGCTACAGTGAATATTTTTTTACATGTTTTACTGGAAAAATAAGCAATTTTAAGATATAATTTATGTAAGTGCTTACAAATGATGTGGACTGTATAAGCTGCTGATGTCGGAGGATGGTATCTGAGGCTGGCAAAATATTGATAAAACAAAGAAAAGAGGACATAGCGATGGGACCAAAAGCACCAAAAGACCCGACTGCGAAGCGCGCAGCGGTTTATGTAATGGTTGATGCGGTAATCGACGGTAATCCGCGTGGAAATGGGAAGTTTCAGGACATTATTTATCTGAATGGAAGAATTGCACAAAAGATTTCCGTGCTTTGTGATAAGATGCCGGAGCAGATTTTAAAGGAAATTCCGGAATGTGCGGGATTTCGTAAGCTGGTACACAGCATCGGCGTGACGGTTGCTGCTGTAAAGGAAGAGCACAGGCAGGACGTTGTTGAGTTTACGTTAAACTGTCTCCCAAAGGAACAGGGCAAGCCTTCTACCTGTTATAAGACCGAGGTTATGTGTAATGGAAGTGAAGCAAAGATTTTGGTTTCGGATTACCCGGAGAATGAGAATGATTCGATTTTAGGCTCCTTTGTGACGAGCTTTCCGTCCCATGAGGCAGCGAAAATGACGGTTTGTTTTTATTTAAATGACGGATATACGGCTCCGGAGCTGACGCTGGATCCGCCGGTTGAATTTGAAAGCGCCGCATATCGTGAAATGATTGAGCGTTCTCTGATTCAGACCGGTAATACCGCACGAATCAAGCGTGCGATTGAGAAAGCACAAAATGGGGAAGAAGTCACAATTGCGTATCTGGGTGGCTCCATTACCCAGGGCGCCGGTGCGAAGCCGATTCATACGGAGTCGTATGCGTTCCGCTCCTATGAAGCCTTCCAAAAACGCTTCGGAAAAGGAAACGGTGAGAACATTAGGTTTGTTAAGTCCGGTGCAGGCGGAACGTCCTCGGAGCTTGGAATTACAAGATATCAGAAGGATGTGTTGCGTGACGGTACGGTCACGCCGGATATTTTGTTCATTGAGTATGCGGTAAATGATGCCGGTGATGAAACAGATGGTGTATGCTACGAAAGTCTTGTGCGCATGGCAATGGAGGGACCGGGAGAACCTGCAGTTATCTTGTTGTTTGCGGTATTTATGGACGATTTCAATCTGCAGGAGCGTATGATACCGGTCGGAAAGCGTTACGACCTTCCGATGATCAGTGTAAAAAACGCGGTAACGCCACAGTTTTCACAGCCGGTTCCGGTAATCACAAAGCGCCAGTATTTCTACGATTTGTTCCATCCGAGCAATGACGGACACAGAATCATGGCGGATTGCATCGATTATTACTGGCAGAAGGCAAACGAGGCCGGAAAGGATGAACCGTTTGTAATTACGGAGGGAACACCTGCAATCGGTGATAAATTCCGGACGCTTCAGACGTTTGACCGTGCGAATATTTCGAAATGTCAGGCTGTCTGTGAGTATTTTGAAGGTGGCTTTACGGAAAAGGATACGATGCTTCAGTATGTGGAGCGTGACCGGAATGCCTTTGGTTCTCCGGAATTTCCGGATAACTGGGAGACAACGAAGGAGACGGGAAGTGAACCGTTCACACTGAGAATCCGTTGCAGGGAGCTGCTGGTTGTTTACAAGGATTCCGGCAATCCGGCCTTTGGTACGGCAGAGGTTAAGGTGGACGGAGTAGTGACCAGGACGATTGATCCGAGAGAGATTGGCTGG
>CALZBV010000213.1 GCA_945622055.1 uncultured Clostridia bacterium | reverse complement strand
GTGTTTACTGATTCTTATGTTATCTCTTGCCTTTGATTCAGTTCCAGCATTTGCTGCGGAAGAGGAGTCAGAGGAGACTGCTTTCGTGTATGTAACGGGGTATGAGGTTTCGGGAAAATCCGTCATTCCGGGGAGTGATTTCACACTGACGCTTACCTTAAAAAACGTTTCGTCGGTAGCGGCAGAGAATGTAACGGTAAGCATTACCAATCCGTCCGGGGTTGCTCCGGAGTATGGAACCGTGAGTAATTCCTTTGTGGGTACAATTGCGGCCGGCGGAATAAAGAAGGTATCCGTGAAATATTCATCGAATTCCAATGTGAGCGAGGACTCACTGAAGTTTTCAGTGAATGTCACATGTGATGGCAAAACGACCGGTACAGAGGTGCGGGTTCCTGTCGGGGAGAAGGCACAGGTATTTGTAACAGGCTGTAAGGCATCGAAGCAGCCGGTCATGCCGGGCGAAGATTTCACCCTGACCATAACACTTAAGAACTATAGTAAGGATTCTGCAGCCGAAAATGTGGTTGTGACGCTCAATAATCCGTCAGGAGTCGTTCCACAGTACGGAACGGTTTGTGTTGCACAGGTAGCTTCCATCAAAGCAAATAGTACCGCAGAGGTCACATTCAGTCTGACCTCCGATAAGAATATCTCTGCATCTAATCTGAGCTTTACGGTGGGAGTGTTAAGCAATACCGGTTCCAGCAGCACCCAGCTGAGCGTTCCGGTAAAGGAGGCAGCAGAGGTTGGTGTTACCGGATATGAAGTAACAAAGCAGCCGGTCGTGCCGGGGGATAACTTTACGATTACCCTGTTCCTCAAGAACTTTAGTAACGAAACAACGGCAAAAAACGTAAAGGTTACAATGTCGAATCCTTCCGGAGTAATTTCGGAATATGGAACGGTGAATACCGCGAGAATAGCAAGCATAGCGCCAAACGCAACAGCCAAGGTAGCTTTTACCTTTTCTGCAACTGCGGATCTGACAGCAAATGAGCTATACTTTACTGCGGTAGTAAACAGCGATTCCGAATCCTCCAGCATACAGATCAGTATTCCGGTAAGGAAACTGGCACAGCTTTATGTTGAGGGGTATGAGGTTACCAATGAAACGATAATTCCGGGAAGTGACTTTGCATTGAAGGTTCGGATAAAGAACCACAGCGAAATTGTCACGGTAAAAGATGCAGTGATTGTAATTAATAGTCCGACCGGTGTCATACCGGAATACGGGAAGGTAGGTACTGCATTTATAGAATCCTTAGCGCCGAATGAAACGGAAGAGATTTGTTTCCGGTATTCGTCCGATTCCGGCATCAAGGGTTCTGAACTGAATTTTGGTGTAGGCGTCTTTTATGACAATCTGTCTACGAGTGCACAGATTCGTATCCCGGTCGGCAAGATGACTGATTTTTCAGTTGAAAAGTCTTCAATTCCGGAGAATATGGTGGTAGGTACGGTCGGCTACGCCAGTGCAATGATAGAAAACCTGGAGGATACAGGGGTAAGCAATGTTGTCATGGTGGCCCGCTGCAACGGAAAGGATATTGCCTCCGCCAATATCGGTACAATATCAGCAAAGACCTTTAAGACGCAATCTGTCAGCCTGATGTTTGAGGAGGAGGGACAGTATGCGGTGGATTTGCTTCTCACTTATACGAACGGAGAAGGAGAAAACAAAGAGTATACGATATCTTCGAGTATTATTAAGGTAGTGAAGGAGGAGGAAGCCATTCCAAACGGAGGAAATGATACTCCGGTTCAGACGGACAATCCGGAGATTTTACCGGAAAAAGGAAACAGTAATCTTCTCTTGTTAAGCGTCAGCGGAATATTACTGATTGGTTTGTGCTGTGTAATCCTGATTTTGCTGTATAGGAGGAAAAAATAATGGAAACAAAGGACATCCGGAGCATAGAAGACCAGGATTTTGATCTTATTGAGAACATATTTGTTTCCCTGCGGGAATTATGGAAAAAGAAATTATTGATTATTCTTGTTACGATAGCGGGCTTTTTGATGGCACTTATTTATATCAGTATTAAAGGGAATTCCGTGAAATATTATTCTTCTGCGACTCTTTTCAGTGCGGTATATGGTTCCTATTCGGACACAACAGCCGGAGTAGCGGCTATGAACCGGTATACGGACCTGATTAAGAGCTCGCGTGTTTGCAGCAGAGCTGCACAGAACCTTGTCAGCTATAACCTTACGACAGCAGATTTGCAGCGCATGACTGCAGACGGTTCCATAAAGGTATCGGGAGCAAGCAGTAATTCTGCTTCCTATGGATATAAGCTTACCCTTTCGGTGCACTCTGAGTCGAAGGAAAAAATACTTGCCATAACGAATGCGATGGCCGCTGCATTTGCAGCAGAATTAAATGAACTGCTCGGTTCACAGACGATTCAGGTAATGGATGAGGCAACCGGTTTTGCATCGTACCGTACTGTGAATATTGTAAAGGTTATTCTTCTGTTTGCGGGCGCTGCTTTTGTATTATCCTGTGGCCTGATTTTTGTGGTTTCCTTCTTTTCGCCATGGGCGAGAAGCGTAGCTCAATGTGAGCGGGAGGAAGACCTGATTCTTGGAATGCTTCCGTATACGAAGAATAAGTAGGAATTTGAGTTTTTTCATGATGGGGAAATCATGTATGCTTTCTTTTTTTAAGAAAATATTCAGTAAAAAAATAATGCAGATGGCACTGGAACAGTTTGGAACCGTTTCAGCTGCTTACTTTCTGCTGTATGCACTGTTGGGAATAGGGATTGTGTTTGCAGTTGCATTTATTTTCCGTTTTGTGCATCGCCGGCTACGGCTGAGTGACCTGCTGGCAGGAATTGTCCTGGTAATATATGGTTCGGTTATGTTGCAGCTTACCCTTGTCTGCAGAGAGAGCGGCAGCAGAATCGGTGTTGAATTGGGTCTGCTTCATGGACTGACCGGACCGGACAATGATTTTCGCTGGATGATGCTTGCCTATGTGGTATTAAACTGTATGCTGTTTATTCCGTATGGGTTTGCGTTGTCTCTGTTTTCGGTTATTAATGAGAGAAAGACCTGGTTGCAGTGCATATTGGTTCTTCTGTTAAGTCTGGCAACAAGTCTTTTTATTGAAACGACCCAATTGATTACGCAGAGGGGCTATTATGAAGTGCAGGATTTGTTCTTTAATACCATTGGTGGAGTTATTGGATGGATTCTGTTTCGACTGATTTATCTGTTGGGAGAAAAAATACTGCGGAAGCGGGAGGAATAGTTTTTTGGACAGTGTCTGAACACTGCCGTGAGCGGTATGTATTATGTAAAAATAAAAACCGCAAAATCAGAGTGTCGTATGGAGATTGTGGTGATAGAGAGCTGAGGTGAAAACAGGTGGAGCGTGGAAGTGTAGTGTGCAGGAAACTGCAGGGGGAATATAGCGCGGGCAGGGCAGAACTTAGGAATGCAAGGCTGCTCTATCTTTTGATGTCTGTTCTGCTTATTGTAGACTGGATTATGCCACAGTATTTTGGAGTTCATCTCGGATTTGATTTTACGTCAACCAGAATCCTAAATCTACTGATTTTACTCTATTTTGTCATGAACAAGGAAGTAGGAAATCATTTTATTCGCTCTATGCTCGATGTGAAGGTCACGCCTTTTTTACTGTTGTACATGTGCGTTATGGTATATACCACTGTTTTGCGTGT
>CALZBV010000212.1 GCA_945622055.1 uncultured Clostridia bacterium | reverse complement strand
GAGAATAAGTCCAGGACGGTCACGTACAAACAGCTCATGGCAACAAAGCTGACACTTCAGAATCTCATTACGAGATACGAGGTCTATGGACTGATAGACAAATAAAGGTTCAGACGGAGGAGGACGGGTATGAAGATTGAGGAAATAGTAAAGGAGGCACAGGCGTTTCAGCCTGAAATGAAAAATATCAGAAGGGAGCTTCACAGGCACCCTGAGGTAGGCTTTGCGCTTACGTTTACAAAGAAATATGTATGGGATGAGCTTGTGAAGCTGGGGCTTGAGCCGGTTTCTGTGGGAAGGTCGGGAATTGTAGTGCTTCTTGGCGGAAGAAAGCCTGGAAAATGCATTCTTCTCCGCGCGGACATGGATGCACTGCAGCTGACAGAGGAAGCAGAGGTGGATTACCGAAGCCGGAATGAGGGAAAAATGCACGGCTGTGGTCATGATATGCATACGGCAATGCTGCTTGGTGCTGCAAAAATTTTAAAGGCACACGAGGAGGAAATAGAAGGAACAGTGAAACTTGCGTTTCAGCCGGCGGAAGAATGCTTTCAGGGCTCTGTTGATATGATGGCGTCCGGCCTGTTGGAAAATCCAAAGGTGGATGCGGCTTTTATGCTTCATGTAATTGCAGGTCAGCCGATGCCTTCCGGAATGCTCATGGTGTCCGGCGGGGGTGTGGGAACGGCTTCCTGCGAGCAGTACCATATTGTTGTGAAGGGAAAGGGCGGTCATGGTTCGACACCGAACCTGTCGATTGATCCGATTACTGCTGCCTGTCAGATACATCTGGCTCTTTTGGAAATCAATGCAAGGGAGCTTGACGGAAATGAGTATGGTGTATTTACAACCTGTCATTTTGAAGCAGGAAAAACGTCCAATGTAATTCCGGATACGGCCAGCATGTGGGGAACGATTCGTACGGTAGACCCGGAAAATAAAGTAGGGGAATACATTAAAAGGCGTATGAAGGAGATTACGGAGGGAATCGGAAGGGCGCTTCGCTGTGAAACCGAGGTGGAATTTTATGATTATTGTCCGTGTATGCTTGTAGATGAGGCACTTTCAAAGGCAGGGCTTAGCTATCTTCAGGACTTGTTTGGTCAGAGCGTGATTGATATGAAGGCGGTTACCGGTGGAAGGGCCGGTGGCGGAAGTGAGGATTTTGCGTTTGTCAGTCATAAGGTGCCGACACTTTGCGCGTATTTGTCAGCGGGTGGCGCACAGGAGGGCTATCTTTACGGACAGCATAATCCGAAGGTAATCTTTAATGATGATATCTTATATGTCGGAGCTGCTGCATATGTTCAGATGGCGCTTCGGTGGCTGGAAGAATAAAATGATATCACAATGTGCAGATATGCGGAAGCTGCTTTGGTTTGATACCGGAGCAGCTTTTTTCTTGTTTTTTTTTTGTGCATTTTGGAAAAACTAACGAGGAGGTAAGTAATACTTGGTAAAAATATTACTAAAAATAGGAGTAAAAAATCATTGACTTTTAGTAAAAATAGTGGTAAAGTAAAATCATAAGGTAAGGGTGAAAGCTCAAAATACAGAAGGGTGTTTGGCACGCCTGCGTGCCGGTGGTAGGTTTGTAAAAATGGAGGAGGAAAAACATGAGTATTGTTGTGAACAGTGCACAAAATGTATTTTTATTGCAGACAGCTTTGAACAGCTATGCATTTGGCATTGATGATCAGGGGCTGGTAAGACATCTGTATTGGGGAAAAAGAATTGATGCGATAGACGATTTTGAGATGCCGGTACTGACCGAGGTATCAACGAATGATCCGGTACTTGAGATTACCAGAGAGGAGTTTCCGGTATACGGAGGTCTCAGATATAAGGAACACTGCCTGAAGGTCACTTTTGCGGACGGTACAAGAGAAATGGTTTATGAGTATGCGGGCTACAAAATCATTAAGGAAGAGTCCTTCGACGAGCTGATTTTAAAGCTTAAGGACCGGCATTACCGCCTGAAGTTAGAGCTTCATTACAAGGTATACGAGCATTATGACCTGATGGAGCGGTATGTGGTTCTTCGGAACGAATCCGAAGAAAAAATGGAGGTCGAAAAGCTTCATAGCGGGCAGTTCCACATTCCTTATGAGAACCTGAATTTCTCCAATGTCCATGGCCACTGGGGTGCGGAGCAGCAGAGGTTTGTTCAAAAGGTAAGCTATGGGAAAATCGTGATAGAAAACCGCCGTGGTATTTCCACGCACAATCATAACCCGTATTTTATTCTGGATTTGGATGCAACGGAGACTTTTGGGGAAGTATATTTCGGAGCTCTTCGCAGAAGCGGCAATTTCAGCGGTGTTGTTGAACAGACACAGTACGGAGAGACGCTGGTACAGCTCGGGCTTGGAGAGCATGACTTTTGCCTGGAGCTTTTGCCGGGGGAATCCTTTGAAAGCCCCGCGATTTTGTGCGGTTATTCTGCAACCGGGTTTGAAACGATGTCTCAGAATTTACATCGTTTTGCAGGGGATTTTCTGTTGAGAGAAGGTCTTCGCCCGGTACTCTACAATTCCTGGGAGGCAACCGGATTCGGTGTTTCCTGTGAGGAACAGAAAAAGCTGGCGAAAAAGGCCAAGGAGCTGGGTGCAGAGCTTTTCGTCGTTGACGATGGCTGGTTTGGAGAGAGAAACGGTATTGATAACGGTCTTGGAGACTGGTATGTAAACGAAACGAAGTTTCCGAACGGGATTGATGAGTTGATTTCTGAGGTAAAGTCCTTAGGACTCCTGTTTGGTATCTGGGTAGAGCCGGAGATGGTAAATCCACCGACAAAGCTTTATGCGAAGCATCCGGACTGGATTTATCATTTTGATACGAGAGAAAGTGATACTTCCAGGGGGCAATATGTACTTGATATGACGAAGCCGGAGGTGCAGGAATACATTTACCGGATGTTAGACGGGCTGTTGTCAGAGCATGACATTGACTATATCAAGTGGGATGCAAATCGCCCGATATCCCAGACGGGGCTTTCCAGAGACCTTTGGTACAGGCATATTGAGGCGGTATATGACATTGTGAGAAGACTAAGGAAAAAGCATCCAAAGGTTTTATTTGAAGCCTGCGCATCCGGCGGGGGACGAATTGATTACGGAATCCTCGGAATCTTTGATGATTTCTGGACGAGTGATAATACGGATGCCTGTGACCGTTTGACGATTCAGGATACGTATTCGTATCTTTACCCGATGAAGGCGATGCGTGCCTGGGTAACGGATTGTCCGAATTTTCTTTCCAATCGCGTCATTCCGATGAAATTCCGATTCCACAGTGCGATGCTGGGAACACTTGGAATTGGCTGTAATATCCTTGAATTTTCCGAAGCGGAAACGGAGCTTGCAAAAGAAATGATTGCTGAATATAAGGAAATCCGCCCGATTGTGCAGGAGGGAGTGTTTTACCGCATAAAGCACACCTCTGCGAATGATTATTCTCTTTATGAGTACAAGAAGGACAGGGAAGGTCTGTTATTTGCATTTCTTCCGCAGAGTAAAATCGGACACCGCAGTGTGACGGTAAAGCTGAGAGGACTTTCGGAAGCCGCGACCTATTCTGTAAAGCTTGAGAGCGGTGAATTTCGGAAAAGCGGTGCGTATCTGATGCAAAACGGATTCGAGCTTCGCCTGACCGGCGATTATGCAAGTACCTTAATCCGGTTTAGTGAGCTGTAAATCGGGGATAATAAAAAAGATAAAGGAGA
>CALZBV010000211.1 GCA_945622055.1 uncultured Clostridia bacterium | reverse complement strand
ATTCTCTGATTCCCGGTTCCTTTCGCTTTTTCTTCTCCATTTCAGTCCTCCCTGATGGTGACATCTACCTGCGCCTTTTCCAGGCGATAAAACCCGGAAAGCTTTTCCTGAAGAAAAAGCTCTTCTGCGGATTTTACGCATTGCTTCTGCTTTTCTTTCCATTCCCCCGGTGATATTACTATTCGTTTTATCCTTTCCCCGTTTTTTTCTGCGTTTTCATTTTTTTGCAAAATCACCTGAAGTCTCTCAATGGCTCCATAATGCTCCTGCTTCTCCCCAAGCACAAAAAAAACCTCCGAAACCAGATAGCCTTCTTCTGCCACAAGCGTTGCAAGCTGAAGCTTAAGCTCCTCCCTATATTTTTCCATTACGGCTTCCTCATACACCTCATCCCCGGAAAACACTACACCTTCCGTTTGTAGAGATGTACCGGCCGCCACCTGCAGGAATCGTTCCGCAATTTCTCCAAATTCATCTCTCCATCCGGTCAAAGGCTTTACTATAAGCAAAACGAGCATAAGGGCGCAGACCGGACGCACATATTTTTCATATGTATTTTCGGGAAATAAAAAAGAAACAACCCGTAAAAACAACAAAAACATCAATATTGTTTTTACATACGAACGAAGCGCATCCATCAGATTTTCCCTCCGGTTCCGGTAAATGCCGCAAACAGCAAAATCAAAAGCAGAAATAAAAGCATGGTATACATTAGAATCCGAAAAAGCATTTTATGTGTTTTAGAGGCCAGCTCCAGACAGTCTCCGATCCGCTTGTCCGAAACCGGCTGCAGCAGTGCCGCCCCAACCCGCAAAAGTGCACATGAAATTCCGATTTTCAGTGCAGGAATAAAGCAGATGACAAACACAAATACCGCCCCTGCCATTCCAATTGCATTTTTTACCAGCCCTCCGGCAGCCATTACTGTCTGTGTGGCGCCGTCAAACAAATCTCCAACCACCGGAATTGCTCCGGCAATCCGCAAAAGGCCGCTCCTCCTGACCCCATCCACCGCAGGCGCAAGCATTCCCCGGAGGCTTCCGATTCCAAGAACTCCGGCAATGCATACCTTCATCTCTATTTTTGCCGCAGCACAAAATACACCTGCAAGCCTCGATATTAAATCCTCACAAAAAAAACGGTTGAACACAGAAAGCAGAAAATACATTCCCGTAAGCGGCAGTACAATCCTGCCAAACACCGTTCCCGCAATCGTAATCGCCAAAAAAGCTACTCCATAAAAGGCTGTGGCACAACTGCCTCCGGCAGCAACTGCAAGTCCGGTGCAATACGCCGGCAAAAAAGCGTTTAAAAACTCCAGCAAAGCTTCCAACGCTTTTTGCACAACCTCCGCAGACCTTATGTATACCTTTACAAGCTCTGCAACCATCAAAAGATAGGTGAGGAAGAACCCCGTTTCAACAGCCGGGGTCTGTTTCTTTGTTCCTGAAATCAAAAAGAAAAACGCCAGAATCAACGAATAAAAGAAAAGATTTTTCAATTCATTTATTCCGGAGAAGAAATAGCTCACAATTGCCTGAGAGAAATATTCTTCACAGTCAAAAAGCGGCAGTTCTCCGGATACAAGCCCGGTAGCCACCTCCGTAAAGCTGGGAAATGCTTCGTTTGAAAACAGGCTTTGTATCGTAAAGTCAACTGTCTCTGCTTCCTTCGGTAACAGTATCGTATCCATTTTTCCCCCTATATCATACGCACCAGTTCTTCAAACACCGCTAATATGACCGGAAGGCTGATGCTGATGACAACCAGCCTTCCGGCAAGGTCAATCTGTGCGGCAATCGCAGTCTGTCCTGCGTCCTTGCAAAGTGACGAACCAAAATCCGCCAGATAGGTAATTCCAAGGATTTTTAACAGCAGACTGAAATAACCGCCCGGAAGCTTTGCGTAAGAAAACAATTCCTGCAGTCTGTCAATGACACCTGCCAAAACCCCGACACAACCAAGCATCATTACGACACAGGTACACAGGCTTAGCAGCAATGCAAATTCCGGCTTCGCATTCTTCAGTAAAAGAATCAGAAAAACTGCGGCAATTCCAATAAAAACAATTTTTATCATGCTCCACCTACAATTCAAAAAGCTCACGGATAATGGAAAACAGTTCTGCTATGTACGGAACTATCCACAAAAGGACGAGCAAAAGTCCTGCAAGGCTTACCAAAAAAGCATGCTCCTCTCTTCCGGAATGCTTTAAAATCTGGTTAATTACGGAAACCAGAATGCCAACGGCCGCAATTCTGAAAATCAATTGTATTGTCATACATACCCCCAAAAGCATTACAATAAAACAACAGTAAGAAACACCCCGAGCAAAACCCCCATGCTGCGATACAGATATCCTCTTTCCTTTTTCTTCTGCTTTTCCTCATTCATCCGTCCGAGAACCTGCTCCGAATAGTAGCCAAGAATCCCCGCCTGTCGTTCCTTATCTGCTCCGCCAAGTGAAAGAAACATTCGCCGGAAGCTTTCGATTTCCTCCCCCGTAATCACATTCTCCGTGAATACCTCCGCTATTGTATGCTCCAGAAGAACCTCATAGCGTTCCCCGCCTTCTCTCAGTTTTTCTGAAAACAGCCGGAAGGCTTTTGCATACAGACTGCCCTTCCGTTCTGCTTTCTGTGACGCATTTAAAAGGGCATCCGGCAGGGAATCCATGGTGTGACAGATTTCACTTTTCAATCGCAGCAGACAAAAATAAAAAAGCTCCATTTCATTAATTCTAATACTCATTCGCCGTACCGGATACGCGCCAAATCCGCCGCACGCCACAATAATCATCCCGCTTCCGATTACCTTTAATACAATTGCTTCCAAAGCTCCTCCCCCTGTCCGTCAAATACTGCTTCCACGCCAAACTGTTCTCCCCGTTTTCCAAGTTTTACATACCGTTCAAACCGGCGTTCCTCCCAAAGTGTCCCCAGCATCGGATTCTCCCGCAATTCGTCCATGCTCTCCGCGTGTGCACTTGCAACAACCTTACACCCGCTTCCGGCCGCCAGCCGCACCGCCTGAACATCCTCTTTGGTTCCAAGCTCATCCGCAGCTAAAACATCCGGATTCATAGACCGAAGCAGCATCTGCATTGCCATTGCCTTAGGGCATCCATCCATCACATCCGTATGCACTCCAAGGTCAAATTGTGCCCTTCCACGCACACCTGCCGCAAGCTCAGAACGTTCATCGGCAACCCCGACCTTCACCCCCTGCTCCGACAAAAGACGGATTAAATCCCTCAAATACGTTGTTTTTCCACATCCGGGCGGTGCAAATAAAAGTGTATGCCAGAGCCTCCCCTGTCCAAACAAAACATCATACAGCTTTTTCGAACAGTTTTTTATTTCATGTGCAATTCGGATATTCAAATAACCGATTTCCGTCAGACGGAGCATTTTCCCTTGTTCAAATACAGCATGTCCTGCAACCCCGACACGATGACCTCCGGACACAGTAAAAAAGCCTTGCCGGATTTCTTCCTCAAATGCATACAGGGAATAGCCGGTCAGACGATCGAGCGTATCCCGAAACAGCTGCTCTGTCACACAAAAGGCCTGTGACTCTTTCCCGGTATACCCACCATTCAGACCTATCATCTTTCCACCGTCAGATGTAGTCACGCAAAGTCCCCGGTTATATCGGATACGAATTTCTCTTAAATCCTGCTCAGCTATCTTGCAGGAAGCAAGCCGTTTTGTGATGTCAACCGGTAACATTTCAAATACACTC
>CALZBV010000210.1 GCA_945622055.1 uncultured Clostridia bacterium | reverse complement strand
TGGTAAAAGCAGAGCCAAAAAAGGAGGTAAGACAGACAAAAGCTACCTTGAGGTATTCTGCCAGGCTTTTCTTTTCCTTTTTCCCGGATGGATTATATTCCACAATAAAGTCTGTTTCTCCAAGTGGAGTTACGGCAACCTCAGGATAATTCGTTCCAATCTTTTCCAATACCTTCAGTACGGAAAAGCTGCGTTTCTCCTTCTCATTTGTAAAGGTATAAAGCTCCAGTGCACCTATTTTTTGCTGCACCACAGAATCCGAACAATAAACAGATGCAATATCCTTCACCAGCACCCTTCGTTTTGTCAGCAGGGTACACTGGTCAATTTGCAAAAAAACCTCTAGCTGCTGCGCCATTCTTCTCCTCCGTACAAAAAACAGGTTACCGGCTCCGATTCATTTTTATGCACAAAAAGTCCCTCCGGGTCCGGTTCCGGCCGTTTCATATACCAGACGATTCCTATCACCAAAACCACAAGAAGAAGCATTGCCACCGCAAGCGAAATCCTTTGCTTCACCGTCATTTTCCTTTCCGCCTTTCGTTCGTTTTCGAAAGTATGTGCAGATATAAGGATTTTATGCGGGAAACTGCTGCTGAAAGCGTTTCTTTAAGCATTATTCCGCAATACGGCTTCGCATCTTCCCAAGAATCTTTTTTTCCTGCCGGCTGACCTGAACCTGACTGATTCCAAACATTGCCGCAATTTCCGATTGTGTTTTATTTTCAAAATACCGCAGAATTATCAGTCTTCGGTCCTCCTCACATAATTCAGTAAGTAACTGCTTCATTACCAAATGGTTGACAATTTGTTCTGTCTCGTTTTCACCTCCTCCGATTCGTTCGGCCAGAACGCCTTCACTTCCATCCCTGTGAAGCACCGGCTTCGATAACGATTCCACCTCCGTGCAGGCTTCCATCGCAAGCACGATTTCTTCCAGCGAAAGACCTGTTTCCTCCGCTATCTCCTCCATTGTTGGCTCGCGTCCCAGCTGCTTTTCCAGGCGTTCCCCCGCACTTTTTAATCGATAATTGTTTTCCTTTAACGTCCGGCTGACCTTTATCATTCCGTCATCCCGAAGAAACCGCTTGATTTCCCCTGTTATCATCGGTACTGCGTAGGTGGAAAATTTCACATCAAAATTCACATCAAATTTATCAATTGCCTTCATAAGACCAATGGTTCCGATTTGAAATAAATCCTCTGCTTCACACCCTCTTCCGGTAAATCTGCGTACCATACTCCACACAAGTCCGAAATTCTCGGTGATCAGCTGCTCCCTCGCTTTACTGTCTCCCGTCTGTGACAGACGGATCAGTCCGATTGTATCCAAGCCTTTCCCTCCGATTCCTACATTCCGTCCGCTATCTGATTATCTTTTTCATTTTCACCACCGTTCCTTCTCCCGGCACTGATTCCACCAAAAGCTCATCCGTAAAGGCTTCCATAAAGGAAAAGCCCATGCCGGAACGTTCTTCCTCCGGTTTCGTCGTATACATAGGTTCCATTGCAGTTACGATGTCCTCGATGCCGCATCCGTAATCCTTAACGGAAAACCACACCTCTTTTCCGGTTCGTGCACACCAAAGCTCCACCAGCCCCTCTTTTTCCTCATAGCCATGAATAATCGCGTTGGTTACTGCTTCCGAGACCGCTGTCTTTGCGTCGGCCAGCTCCGTAAGTGTCGGATTTAACGGCGTCAGAAATCCCGCCACAGCCATTCGCGCCAACGCTTCATTACAGGATTTCGCCTGAAACGTCAGCCACATTTCATTCTCATACTTGTCCACTTTCCTTCCTCCTTTTCCCCTCACCATTTCTATACCGTTTCTTTCACAGCGTCTTCCACTGTCTCATAATGACTCAGTATTTTATTCAATCCGGAAAAATTCATGATTCTGGCAATGTTTTCAGAAGCTCCGGTAACGCCGACCCGGCCACCCCAAAAGGAAACCTGGCGATACCGTCCCATGATGACACCAATTCCTGAACTGTCCATGAAGTCGATTCCCGAAAAATCAAACAAAACGTTTTTCACTCCGCTTCGCTCAAGCATCCGGTCTGCCGTTTCCCGCACCGCCATAGCGCTGTGATGATCGAGATCCGCACAAAGCCGTATGAGCAACCAGCCTTCTCTGATTTCATACTCTGCTGCCTGCATTTTTATCCCCCTTTCTGCTTTATTATCTAAAACAAAAAAGAAGACCAACCACCCATTTCTTTTGAAATCCGGTGATTCGTCTTCCTTTGTTTTTTGCTGTTTCGCCCTGTTACTTCAAGTCATTCAAGCAGCTCTTTGCCATTTCGGCACGTTCTGTCTTTGGGAACCGCTCAACAACCATCTCCAGATAAACTCTGGCTTTCTCATTATCCTTACTTCTCTGATAAGACCGACCGAGGAAATACAGCTCGTCCGCATCCTCGCGACCGGCGCGGTACGCCGCCTCCAGATACTTAATCGCTTCCGTATATTTTTTCGCATTATAGAGCTCGTGACCATGCTCATAGGCACGTTCCTGCACAAGTGCCGAAACCTGGCTTAACACTGAGTTATAGTATTCAGCAGTTTTCGTACGTTCCGTCGCCGTCTGGTCTGCTGACTGAAGCCTGTCCCTGTAATCAATCAGCTCATTCAATACCTCAATCAGGTTATCGTTATTTTTTGCATCTGTAACCTTCTGGGAAAGCGTCGGGAATTCCATCAGCGTAAACATCAGATTCTCATAGGCCGCTTCATCAAATATTTCCTGCTCATCAATCTCACGCTGCAGCTTGTCCGCCAGCTTCTGCGTTTTCTCCAGCTTTTCCGTCAGAGCCATCTTTTCGTTTTCAAGCACAGAAATCGTTGCGTTATAAGCTGCCGCCTCGGAATCAAAATCGCGCTCGTTGCTCGCATATTCCGCAATAATATTCTGACGGACCGTCGGCACTACCAGACGATACAAAACCGCCACTCCGATTAAAATTCCCGCAAAGAAGGCAAGAAACGCAATGTAATTCGGCTTATCCTCCTTTAAGGAAACATTAGACGGTGCTATGCTGTAACGCGGTTCCTCCGTCTCTTCCTTACCCGTCTGCTTTTCCGTTGTTCCAAGCACACGCTCAACCTCCGCAAGATACGTAAGCGTTCTCGTATTCGCAATATCAATCTTGAGCGCGCGGTTTAAACATTTTCTTGCCTTTTCATACTCGCGGTTCCGAATGTAAAGAAGCGCAAGCAGCTGAAGCGCCTTTAAAAACCCCGGATGTACGCCGATAATTTTTCGAAGCTGAATTACCGCAAGGTCATAATTCCCCTGTTTTGCAGCCCCAAGTGCCTGATTATATTTTTTAATGGACTGGTTAATGGAATCGAGCTTTGCCGGGTTCGCATGTACCTTTTCCAGATAGTAATCCGCCGGATTATTCTCCGGTTCGTAATGTCTGCTGATAATCCACTGGCTTAACGCCTCAACCGACTCCCCGGTTTCAAACAGTACCAGCCCCAGAAGATTTCTGGCATTAATATTATATTTGTTATATTCCAGACTTTTGGTCAAAGAATCAGCTGCGCCGGAAAGATTCCGAACCTTCGCCTTTTCCAGCCCTTCGTTATAATATAAGTTAGATCGGTGCACCAGGTGCCTTGCAATCTTAATGTCTGCTCCACAATGATCGCAAAAGCGGCGCTTCCGATTAACGTCATTTCCGCATTTTGGACAAATCATTGTTTACCTGCCTTTTTCCCTTACTCCGTTCAACGCCTGCTCCAACAAATCCGATACATCGGAAAGATCATTATTCATAACAGCCTCTTCTGCCT
>CALZBV010000209.1 GCA_945622055.1 uncultured Clostridia bacterium | reverse complement strand
GTTACCGTTCCAAAATCCAGCGGTAGCAAAGCGACAGACATTCCAAGGCAAAGAACCAAAACCGCCAAAAGCGCTCCCTTTGTAACTTTGCCCCAGACTCCGGCCATATTCGCCGTCATACCGAGACCGCTTCGATTCTCAACCAGAACACAGGAATCATTCGGATTGAAATAATAACCGTTTCTCCAATAGTAATCCTCGTCTACAATACTTTCCTTCTCAGAAGCATTTAACAGCATCTCCTTTGCCGTCCGCAGCTTCTGTGAGGTTCTGACAAACAGCACCAGTGTTACAGACAGAAGTACCACCACCGAAACAGCAGTAAAAATCAAAAAACTCATTCCGGAGGCTTCTCCCGGATGTTCTTCTAGCTTTTTCAGATACTGCAGCAAAAATATCATAGTCAAAAACTGCATCACGCTGATTACAGTAGCCTCCAGGACAATCCATCCGGACCAGGCCCTTTTTACGAGCCTGTTCAGAGCATAATTTTTCTCCGAATTCTCGCTATACACCTTTAACCTGCCGCGAACAGCAAAACGATACATACAGATAAACACACCGGTTACCAAAAGATTACTGACCACTATAATCCCAAGAACGCCATACAAAGGAGCCTTAAGCAGCCACCAAAACCCCGAACCGATACCAATCCAGAGCGGGATTCCGAACCAGATGGCAGAAACCGGCAGCTTCTTTTTTAACAGGCTCACAGCCGTATCCACTTCGCAAACCGTTTTTTTATCCGGATTCGTCCAGCCTTTTTTCACCTTCAGTTCATACATCCGGTTCGTAAAATTCTTAATAATCTTATACTCTCCGAACAAAAGTGCCGTACACCAGACCGTCATATAAAAAACCTGTAAGGAACCGATATCCGTAAACAAAAGAGGAAGAAAGGACAGCACAAGCGCAGCCAGATGAAGCAGCCGCTTCGCTTTACGATACTCCTCTGCAAGCCTTTGCACTTTTGCATCCGTTCTCTGTTCCTTACTGATTTTCATACTGAGAAAATACTCGTTCTTCGGACTGACTACCAAACAGCCTTCCCAAACCACGCATAATAAAACAATCCACAAGGTTCCCACATATAATAACCCTACTAGCATAAGGTATCACACTCCTTTCCCTGACGTATCTGAAAATTTTCGTTTTTCATCTGAAGGTAAACCTTCTCACACAGCTTCAGAAAATCTTCCTATCCCAGACCCCGCACCGTGGCCTCTGCAATAAGAAGCTCCAGCTCTGCCTCCGCTTTTTCCCGAAAATCCCTATGAAGTGCTGCCTTCGAGCTTACCTTTGCTCCGTGTCTGCGGTCAATTTCAATAAATCCCTCGTTTTTTAAAATGGCATAGCATTTATTTACTGTCATTGCATTAATTCCGAGGTCTTCTGCCATCTGCCGGACCGTCGGGATTCCTTCTCCCGGTGCAAGCTCTCCTTTGCCGATTCCGACTACGATAGCATTCCGGAGCTGTACATAAATTGGTGTTTCACTCGACATATCCAGACGAATAATCATAAAAATACCCCCTTGATGTTTGTATTGTTTGTATCACTAATTGTAATACAAACAATACAAATAGTCAAGAGGGTAACTCTCAAATATTTACACTGTCAGGAACAGCTTTCTATTTTATTTTGGAACTGATTTTCAACACAATCGCATGCGGAATCATCTTCATATAAAAACGAAACAGCTTCATAATGACACCCGGCGTCACAACCGTCTGCCTGTGTTTTGCTGCTGCAATTACCTCTGCTACTACTTTTTCCGTCGGAAGCATCAGATACTTTTTGTATACATAGGACTCCGTATGTTTTTCTGCAATATCAAAAAACTCTGTTGCCACCGGTCCCGGACAAAACACCGTAACGTAAATCCCGGAAGTTCTCACCTCTTCTGCCAACGCTCTTGAAAAACTGAGCACATACGACTTTGTTGCAGCGTACACCGCAAAATTCGGCTGAGGGACAAATGCCGCTGAGCTTGCAGCCATAATAAGACGTGAGTTCCTTCTCATGTATGGAATACAGCATCTCGTAACTGCGGTCAGCGCCCTGCAGTTTAAATCCACCATTCCGGTCGCATCCGTCATTTCACTTTCCGCAAATGTGCCGAGCACGCCAAACCCTGCACAATTTACCAGAATTTTTATATCAGCGTCATGCTCTCTTAGTGCCGTTTCCAGTTTTCCCGGAAACTCCGGTAACGTGATATCCTCCGCAAAAATACGGACCTTATGCGAAAGCTCCCCGGCAAGACTTTCCAGCCGTTCCTCTCTTCTTGCGACCAGCCAGAATTCATCTACACGAACCTGCTCATCCAGCTGTCTTGCAAATTCTCTTCCCATACCGGCGGAAGCCCCGGTAATCAACACGATTTTCATATTTTCCTCACTTATGCCAATGCCATCAGCGCGTCCGTAAGCTTCTTAAGCTTTGCATCTGCATCTGCGGAATCGCTGCCCTTAACACCGATATAGAACTTAATCTTCGGCTCGGTACCGGACGGGCGAACACAAACCCATGCATCATCATTTAAATCAAAATACAGTACGTTGGACTTCGGAAGACCGGTCGGGGTAACCTTACCGGAAGCGACATCCAGTACGGTATCCTTTGCGTAATCACGGAAGGAAACAACCGTGAAATCTGCAAGCTGCTTCGGCGGATTCTGACGAATACCATCCATCATGGCTGCAATCTGAGCCGCACCGTCTGCACCCTTTAAGGTCATCGTCTGAATGCCTTCCTTGAAGTAACCGTACTTCTTGTAAATATTCTGCATCTGATCCCATAAGGTAAGACCCTTCGTACGATAATAAGCGGCTGCTTCACAAAGCATCATAACTGCCACGATTGCATCCTTATCACGCGCATGCGTACCGACAAGACAGCCATAGCTCTCCTCAAACCCAAACTCATAGTGGCCGACACCCTTCTGCTCAAACCACTTAATCTGCTCACCGATGAACTTAAAGCCGGTTAATACTTCGATTAACTTAACATTATACTCCTTTGCCACCTTGTCGGTCATGTTCGTGGTAACAATGGTCTTGATGATGGCACCGTCCTCGTGAATACGGCCAAGCGCCTTTCTCTGGCTCATCAGATACTCACAAATCAAAATACCGGACATGTTTCCGGTAAAGGACATGTACTCACCGGTCGTTGAATCCTTTGCATATACTCCAAGACGGTCAGCATCCGGGTCAGTAGCCATAATCACATCGGCATCTACCTTCTTTGCAAGGTCAAGCGCAAGTGCAAATGCCTTTGCATCCTCCGGGTTCGGATAAGCTACCGTCGGGAAATCACCGTCCGGCTTCTCCTGCTCCGGAACAACATAAACATGCTCAAAACCAAGCTCTGCAAGCACACGCTGTACCGGAAGATTACCTGTTCCGTGAAGCGGTGTGTAAACAATCTTTAATTCCTTTCCCTGCTCACGAATCATATCCGGGTAAATAATCTGTGTCTTCAGGGCTGCGATGTACTTATCGTCAACGTCCTTGCCAATTACCGTAAGAAGTCCTTTTGCCTCAGCCTCGGCACGGCTCATTGTCTTTACAACGCTGTAATCCGTAACTGCATTTACTTCTGCAATAATATCCTTATCCTTCGGAGCGGTAATCTGTGCGCCATCCTCCCAGTATACCTTGTAGCCGTTGTACTCTGCCGGATTATGGCTTGCGGTAATAACAATACCTGCAATACAACCAAGCTCACGAACTGCAAAGGAAAGCTCCGGTGTCGGTCTTAAGGAATCAAACAGATAGGTTCTGATTCCGTTTGCCGAAAGACAAAGTGCAGCAGCCTCAGCAAATTCCGGAGACATATGTCTG
>CALZBV010000208.1 GCA_945622055.1 uncultured Clostridia bacterium | reverse complement strand
TGGATTTTGGAACGGTAACAGCAAAAACTGACGGGAATACCATTGAGCTGCGAGGGGGCTTTTACTACAAATTGACGATTGATTTATCAGATATTTCGGATGTAGTCCTGCTTACGGAATGCCCGAAGATGAGCCGGATATGGGGGTCAGGCATGAAGCATATGGCTCTTGGAGATTACAGTTTTTCCGGATACGGCAATGGAAAAGCAATGCTTTTTAAGGATGCGGAGTATTTTCTTATGGTGCAGAACGGGAAAGGAAAATGGAACGGATTTTCAGTGAAGAATTCCGAAGAAATGCTTCGTTACTATGAGCTGTTGCTACAGGCAAGAGATACTATAAGTAATTAAGCAGTTAAGCGAAAAACAAATGCCCCCTTTCTACTTGCGTTCTTTCCGCAATTATACTATAATAGTACCATGTATGCTTTGTACGCCGCACTTGACAAATTGCCAGAATTTGTTATAGTTAATTGTTATAATTATATGAATGAAAGGCGTTGCAATAGAAAGGAGTTTCAAAAATGGAAAAAACTTATAATGCGAATGCCATTGAGAAGAAGTGGCAGGCGTACTGGGAAGAAAATCAGACGTTTAAAACCGATGTGTGGGATTTTTCAAAACCGAAGTATTATGCACTGGATATGTTTCCGTATCCGTCGGGAGTAGGTCTTCATGCAGGACATCCGGAGGGCTATACTGCGACCGATATTATGTCCAGAATGAAGCGTATGCAGGGCTACAATGTTCTTCATCCGATGGGCTACGATTCCTTTGGTCTTCCGGCGGAGCAGTATGCGGTTACTACCGGTAATCATCCGAATGGTTTTACCGAGAAGAATATAGAGACCTTTTCCAAGCAGTTAAAGGAGCTTGGATTTGATTATGACTGGTCAAAGATGCTTGCCACCAGTGATCCGAAGTTTTACAAGTGGACGCAGTGGATTTTTAAGCAGCTTTATCTTGATGGCTATGCAAAGTACATTGATATGCCGGTAAACTGGTGTGAGGAGCTTGGTACCGTACTTTCCAACGATGAGGTAATCGACGGTAAGTCGGAGCGCGGAGGCTATCCGGTTGTCAGAAAGAACATGAAGCAGTGGGTTATTGACCAGGTTGCTTTTGCAGAGAAGCTTTTGGAGGGACTGGATGAGATTGACTGGCCGCAGTCCACGAAGGATATGCAGCGTCACTGGATTGGTCGTTCTGAGGGTGTTGAGGTGGATTTTCAGATTGTAGGAGGCGGAAGCTTTTCGATTTACACCACCTGTATCGAAACGATATACGGTATTACCTTCATGGTACTTGCTCCGGATGGACAAATTGTAAAGGAGCTTATGCCGCGTATCGAGAACAAGGAAGAGGTTGAGGCTTATATTGCCGAGACGCTTAAGAAGAACGACATGGACCGTACCGAACTGAACAAGACGAAGTCCGGCTGCTGCCTGAAAGGAATCTATGCAGTCAATCCGGTAAACGGTAAGGAGGTTCCGTTATTCATCGGTGATTTCGTTCTTGCAAACTATGGTACCGGTGCAGTTATGGCAGTTCCGTCCCATGACCAGCGTGACTTTGAATATGCAGTCGTTCACAACATTCCGATGATTCAGGTAATTGATGGCGGGGATGTAAGTGAAAAAGCGTTTGAGAAATACGACTATCTCGGAAAGGGCTGTAAGCTTATGAATTCCGAGGAGTTTACCGGATATGTGGTTGAGGATGCAAAGGAGGCTATTACCCAAAAGCTTGAGAAGCTGGGGGTTGCAAGAAGAAAGGTAAATTATCATTTCCGTGAGTGGATTTTTGCGCGCCAGCGTTACTGGGGTGAGCCGGTTCCGGTTGTTTACCTTGAGGACGGACAGATTCATGTTCTGGACGATGAAGAGCTTCCGCTTATTTTACCGGAGCTTGAGGACTACAAGGGGAAGAATGGTAAGGCACCGCTTGAGAATGCGACTGAGTGGAAGGAATATGAGAGAAACGGCATTAAGGGTAAGCGTGAAACCTCAACGATGCCGGGCAGTGCAGGTTCTTCCTGGTATTTCCTTCGTTACATTGACCCGGATAACGATAAGGAGCTGGCAAATAAGGAGCTGTTAAAGCACTGGATGCCGGTTGACCTGTATATCGGCGGACCGGAGCATACCGTAGGTCATCTGATTTATTCCCGTATCTGGAACCGCTATTTATATGATAAGGGCATTTCTCCGGTCAAGGAGCCGTTTAAGAAGCTTGTTCATCAGGGAATGATTCTTGGTGCGAATGGGATTAAGATGGGTAAGAGATTCCCTGAATTTGTAGTAAATCCAAGTGATATCGTCCGTGACTACGGTGCAGATACACTTCGTCTCTATGAGATGTTCATGGGACCGCTTGAGGTTTCCAAGCCTTGGAGCCAGCAGGGAGTGGAAGGTGCAAAGCGTTTCATCATCCGTGTCTGGAACCTGTTTACGAATCCTGAGACCTTCTCGGAGGAGAAGAAGGACGAGCTTGCCAAGGTTTACCATCAGACCGTAAAGAAGGTTACCTCTGATTTTGAGGCGCTTGCCTTCAATACCGCAATCAGCCAGATGATGATTTTCATCAATGCAGCGTATAAGGCAGGCAGCTGTCCGAAGGAATACGCAGAAGGCTTTGTAAAGATGTTCTCCTGTATCTGTCCGCATGTCGGAGAAGAGCTTTGGAGCATTATGGGACATGAGAAAACCATTGCTTACGAGAGCTGGCCGACCTTTGATGAGGCTGCAATCAAGGAAGATACCATTGAGATTGCGGTTCAGATAAACGGTAAGGTAAAGGCGAAGCTTATGGTAGCTGTGGATGCAGATGAGGCAGCAGTGAAGGAGCAGGTTCATGCGGATGAAACCGTTGCAGGGCTGACTGCAGGTAAGACGATTGTAAAAGAGCTGTACGTTAAGGGAAGACTTTATAATATTGTTGTAAAATAGAAAGGCAATACGATGGGCGAGAAGGAAAAAGAGTTCAGAAAACCGGCAGAAAGACCGGTTTTCCCAAAAAAAGCAGTGATTACGGCAGGAATGCCATACGGTAATAAGGAACTGCATTTCGGTCATGTAGGCGGAATGTTTGTACATGCCGATACGTTTGCCCGTTTCATGAGAGACCGGATTGGTGCCGAGAATGTGATTTTTGTTTCCGGAACGGACTGCTACGGTTCTCCGATTCTGGAAGGCTACCGTAAGTTAAAGGAAAGCGGCGCAATCCCGGAGACCATGACGATTCATGATTACGTGGAGAAGAATCACAAGTCGCAGAAGAAAACACTGGATGCCTATGAGATTTCCCCGGATTATTTTGGTGCATCTGCACTTTACCGCGGAAGTGAGTTTCATGTGGAGTCTTCCAAGGAGATTTTTGATGCACTTTACGAGAGAGGTCAGTTAAAGATGCTCTCCACGCCGCAGTTTTTTGACCCGGAGTTTAAGGTTCTGTTAAACGGCCGTCAGGTCATCGGAAAATGCCCGATTGAGGGATGCTGTTCCGAGAAGGCTTATGCGGATGAGTGTGACCTTGGTCACCAGTATATGCCGTCAGAGCTGATTGACCCTAAGAGTGCGCTTTCCGGAAAGACTCCGGAGATCGTTGAAGTAAAGAACTGGTATTTTTCCTTGGAGGATTACACGGAAGCAATGCAGGAGTATGTTTCTGATGTCCGTGCGAACACCAATACCAGAAAATACATTATGAACACGATTGAGGAGTTCTTAAAGAAGCCGCTGATTTATGTTCAGAAGAAGCTGATAGCTGCGAACCCGAACACCTTTAAGGGCGAAGGAGCTCCGGATAAGGAGGCGTTTGAGGCAGCCTATGCAGAAGGTCTTAAGGAGCTGGAGGCGGCTTTCCCGGAGCACAGCATTGTT
>CALZBV010000207.1 GCA_945622055.1 uncultured Clostridia bacterium | reverse complement strand
AGACGGTCTCCATAAAATCGGTAAAGAAAAGATATTTCCCAACGGTATTCAGATTTTTGAAGTCGCCTTCCATTAAACACTTTTCAGTTTTGGCATAGATATCATAGCGGTAAAGTGCACTTTTGGTTTTTTCGTCCGTCTGGTAGTAAAGGATGTTTTCGTCCGGGGAAAGATTGTAGGTGCAAATACGTCTGTCACTGATGCCGGTGGCACGGTCATCGTTGTGAGAGAGTAAAAAGAGCGAATAGTCATGGTCCATGGAAAGAAAATATGTCCCGTCCCGTCCGGAAACCGGCATATAACAGTTGAGAACAGCAATTGTCTGGGTAGCATTGGTGTCCGGCCGGTAAGCATATAAATTATGGTCACCGGATACCCCTGCATAGTATAGGGCATTGTTGAAATAATTGACCGGAGTGAAATAGGAAGTATCAAGGAGCTTTGGCTTCGCGTTTTTCTGTGTACAGGAAAGAGAGCAGACATCAAAGCTTCCGTCGCTTCCGTGCTTTTGAAACAGAAGTTCGTTTCCTGCGAGAAGTACGGTGCCGCAAGGATTGGAAAACAGGCGGTTTAAGGAGTCGTGCTTTGCGGAATAGCGATAGATGCCACTCGTCTGAAGGTCAAGTGCGGCTCCGCTGGTAGTGGATTTCCGGTAATTGATTCGGGAATAGTATAGATTTTCACCGCCGGCGTCAAGATTTAAGTATTCCACGGAATCCTTCAGGAGTCGTCTGACATTTCCAAGCGAGAGGTCCATTTCGTACAGACGGAAGGAATCTGCAACATTTGCAAAATAGATTTTATCGGTGCCTTCCACAAAAAGACCGTGGTTGTAGAGATTTCCGGCAGTGTTTCCGGAGTACTCCGGCGGATTCTTTGGAAGGGTGGAATTTATTTTACCTATCAGGATAACAATTGTTAAAACAGAAGCTGTCAAAATCAAAATGAGTGCGGTCTTTATAGCTTTATTCATAGGGAAAGCTCCTTTGTATTCGATAGCTTTATTTTATCATAGGGCGGAAGAAAGTCAAGAAAGACATTGCTTTTTTGCGGAAAGGAACGTATAATCGAAAGCGAGATTATGTACAAAAGGAGAGCAGGGATGAAGGATCTTTCGGTTTGCAGACAGGAAATTGATGAGATTGACAGACAGATTACCGGGCTGTTTGAAAAGAGAATGCTGGTTGCGGCAGATGTGGCAGAATATAAGCGGATGACCGGAAAGGCGGTATTTGATAAGGCGAGGGAAGATGAGAAGCTGGCAACACTGGAGCAGATGGCTTCGAATCCTTATTTCGGAAGGGGACTTCGGGAGCTGTTTACCCAGATTATGTCACTGAGCAGGAAATACCAGTATACGAAGCTTGCGCAGCAGGGCGACTTTATGTTTTCCCAGGTGGACGGGCTGTCCTGCGGGGAAGATGAGCAGCTGGCGTTTTTCGGGGAAGCAGGCTCCTATACCGAGCAGGCATTGATAAGCTGCTTCGGGAAAGAAGCAAAACGGATTGCATGTCCGACGTTTGCAGCGGTTTTAGAGGCAGTGGAAAGCGGAGAGGCAAAATACGGTGCGGTTCCGATTGAGAATACAACAACGGGAGATATTTCGGACCTTTATGACCTTCTTGCAGTTCATCCGGTATATCCTGTGCGCGAGCGGATTATCCGGATTGAGCATTGCCTTGTTGCACCAAGGGGTGCAACAGAGGAGGGAATCCGGGAGGTGTTATCCCATCCGCAGGCACTTTTACAGTGCAGCGGTTATTTTGCGAAGCATCCGCAGATTTTACAGCGGGCATTTGCAAGTACCTCCGGTTGTGCAAAATTAATTGCGCAGGAAGGGGACGTTACCCGGGCAGCACTCGCCTCTGAGGCGGCAGCAGAGCAGTACGGACTTCAGATTCTCCGTCGTGCATTAAACAATGAGAACGTGAATTCTACCAGATTTTTGATTATTTCCGGCACACCGGTCTATGTAAAGAATGCAGACAAGGTAAGTATCTGCTTTGAGATTCCGCATGAGACGGGGTCTCTGTACCGGATTCTGAGTCATTTGATTTTCAATGACCTGAATATGACGAAGATTGAATCACGTCCGATTGCCGGAAAGCAGTTTGAATATCGTTTCTTTGTGGATTTTGACGGCACGCTTTCGGATGCGGCGGTAAAGAATGCCCTGACCGGAATCCGGGAGGAAGCGGTACGTCTGAAAATTCTTGGCTGTTATGCTTCGGAGGACAAGCTTTTTTAATGGATTCATCACAAAAAAAACAAACTTTTTGTTTAGGATATGCTTATGAAGCTTAGGAAGGACAGGAGGTTTGTCTATGAACAGTGAAAAGAAAAAGAAATGCTTTGGGAAAAAGCTTGCGATTGCTGCTATCGGTGGTCTGCTGTGCGGAGCGGCGGTTTTTGCCATTCCGACGGGATATAACAGAATAATGGAGGGAAGAGCGGAACAAAACGCCGGTCCGGTGGATACGGAGCAGGAGAACCAGGAGAAAGAGAATCTGATTCTTACCTCGGACAGCACCCAGGGAGCCAGGGAATCTTCTGTGTATGATGTTTCTGCTGTCTGGAACAGTGCACTTCCGTCGGTAGTAATTGTTAATGTAAAGCAGGTATCGACGTATCGGTTCCTCGGACGCGTATATGAGCAGGAGAGCAGCGGAAGCGGTACGGGTGTTATTTTTGCGCAGGGTGATGCACTGTATGTTGCAACGAATCACCATGTTATCGATGGTGCGACGACTATTCTGCTGACCTTTGCAGACGGAACAACCGCTCCGGCAGAGGTAAAAGGAAGTAGCCCGACAGAGGATATCGCAGTTCTGGCAGTGAAGTATTCGGATATTTCCGAGAGTACCTTAAAGAATATCCGCATTGCCGCACTTGGTAATTCCGATAGCCTGAAATGCGGAGATATGGTCATTGCAATTGGAAATGCAGCCGGTCAGGGGCTTTCTCTTACCGTTGGTTACGTGAGTGCACTGGATCGGGAGATCGAGCTGGAGGGAGGTAAGATGACACTTCTTCAGACCGACGCGGCAATCAACCCGGGAAACAGCGGAGGACCGCTGCTGAATGCGAAGGGAGAACTGATTGGCATTAACAATGCGAAGCTGGTAAAGACCAGTGTGGAAGGCGTCGGATATGCAATACCGGTGAATACCGCGGCATTGGTGATTAATCAGCTGTTACACGCCGAAGAGATTGAATATAAGGACTCCGCTTATCTTGGCGTGAAATGTCAGGATGTAACGGAGACGCTTTCGGAGGCGCTGGATATGCCGGTTGGTGTCTATATAGCCGAAATGACGGACGAATCTCCGGCGGCAGAGGCAGGCATTCCTCTTTATGCAGTTATTGTTGAAGTTAATGGAATTTCAGTAAAGAACGAGGAACAGCTTCGTGAGGTACTGGCCGGTATCCGTGGCGGTTCGGAGGGGACGGTTGTGGTACAGGAACGAATCCGCGGTGAGTATACGAAAAAAGAATACAAGGTTACGTATGGAAAAAGAAAGGACGTTGAAAAATAAGGACGTAAAATTCTGTGAAAGCACTGATTTGTTCAGTGCTTTCGCTTGCATTAGAGGGCCGTTTGGTATATAATGGGATTCATCAGACAAGTATTGTCTGCAATTTCGTGAACAAGTCGCGTGAGCGAAAATGAATGGAACAGGGAGGTACGTTATGGACTACAAGAAAGTGTATGAAGAGTGGTGCAATAATCCGTTTTTTGATGAAACAACCAGAAAAGAGCTGCTTGCGATTCAGAACAATGAGGAAGAAATCAAGGATCGCTTTTATCGCGAGCTGGAGTTTGGTACGGCAGGCCTTCGGGGCGTCATCGGAGCAGGAACGAACCGTATGAATTTCTATACGGTAAGCAAGGCAACCCAGGGACTTGCAAACTTCATTCTGAAGGAAAAGGGAGAAGAAAAGGGTGTTG
>CALZBV010000206.1 GCA_945622055.1 uncultured Clostridia bacterium | reverse complement strand
GGCAAAGGCAGCGGACATGATTATTTTAAAACAAATGGAGGAATAGATGGCAAAGCGAAGTAAACAGGCAAAAGCACGTGAGTTTAGTCAAAAAGCAAGACAAGAGATTTATTACCGTGACTGTGCATCATGTATCTTTTGCCGGGCGGGCTATCACATGGAAGGAGCCACCTGGTTAGCCTTAGATATAAAGAGCATCATGCACTACATACCGAGAGCCAAGGGAGGTCTCGGTATTCCGCAGAACGGAGCAGTCGGGTGCCAGCATCATCATGAAATGATGGATAACGGAAATCACGGCCGCCGTGAGGAGATGTTAGGAATCTTCCGTGAGCATCTGCAGAGCAAGTATCCGGACTGGAACGAGGAAAATTTGGTATACAGAAAGTGGGGACAGAATGTGGGAGCAAGAGATTGAGAAACAAATCGAAGCATTGCAAAATCTAAGAGATGATGTGATAGCAATCAAAGAACGATATATAAACGAATTTTCAGGGATTGAAATTGAGAAATTGGTTCCAGTACCGGAAGCAGAGAAAAAAGAACCGGAACTCGAGAGAGTATGCGTGATATGCGGAACAAAATTCATTGCAAAAAATAAAAAGCGTCCGGCGGTAACATGTAGCCCGCATTGTGCAGTAACGCTTCAGCATAAGAAAAGCCCGCGCAGAGTAGAAAACGAGGAAGAGAAGAAGTGTGAGATTTGTGGGAAAATTTTTACAACATCAACAGGTCAGGTAGCTTGTTCGAGGAGCTGCAAACAGAAGCTTGCGTGGAAGCAGAGAAAAGCAGACTGCGCGACAGAATGTACGAAAATGGAACAGAAAATGATAGGAAAATATGAGAACTGTGCGAAGTGCGGAAAGAAATTCTTTGTTCCTGCAAGCAGCTGTGGTCAGTGGGCGTATAAGACATCAACCGGCAAAAAGATATGTTCGTGGAAGTGTTTGAGGAGTTAAGTCATGAATTATGAGGACGGAATTAAGGAAGGGATTCGCAGGATGAACGAAAAAATCAAAAAAGAAATTGAGCGAGTCCGCAGAATTAGAGGTTTTTTAACAGACAAAGAGGGAATGGAAGCAATATTGAAATCGTTATTGGAGGAAGATCATGAGAATCGAAGAAGTAAAGAAGATTAAGAAGGAACATCCGGAGCTGATTGAGGAAGTAGAGGGAGCGTGCCGGTTCTGCGGTCAAATTGCAATGGTAGAAGCAGTTTTTGACTGGACGCAGGAGGAAATCGACGAAGTAGCAGTAGAAAGATGCCAATGCATGCAGGCAGCGGCATACACGGCAAAGAAGGAGCAAACGGAAAGAGCATGTAAAATGATTCATAGGAAATTCATCGATTTTGAAGAGAGCACGAAGGTCTTCTTGGAGAACACGGCAAAGCTGGTTATCGATTACGAAATTGCAAAAGCGAACCTGTCTCTGACGGAAGAGATTAAGTGCACGATGTCTCTCGACAAGGATGGAAAAATCAGAATCAAGCGAACAGACACAGTAAGTTCAGAGGAAAAAGCATGACGGAAGCCGAGCAGAAGTTAAAGGAAAGGGAGAGTGATTCAGAATGACAAAAAATGATCTTAGCCAAATCTACTACCTGAACCGAGAAGTCAGAATGTGGCAGCAAGAGCTGGAAAGATTAGAGTGCGCATCCGTGATAAAGTCTCCGGGAGTCGATGGCCTACCGCACGGCAGCGGAACAGAAAGCAAAGTAGAGAAGCTGGCAGCGGAGAAGGAAGACATACGAATCATCATTGAAGGAATTTTAAAAAAAATCGATCTCAAGAGGAAGGAAATATTGGAATACATAAATAAAATCGATGACAGCTATATGCGTCAGGTTATCTATTATCGAACCGTAGCATTGATGAGATGGGAGAAGATTGCGGACGAGCTTGGCGGCAGCGGAGATAGCCACAGAAAGGCATACGAAAGATTTTTGATAAATGAGAAGAAAAGAGAAAGTTAGACATCTTCTTATTTTGTCCGACATGTCCGCTTCATATGTGATACACTACAAAATGTAGTAAATCATAAGTAAATCTCCAATAAGAGCCAACGCAGAGATGCATCGGCTCTTTTATTTTTGAAACTATGGCAAGAGAGTTTTCGGAAAAGTTTTATAAGAGCGCAAAGTGGCAGAAGTGCAGAGAAGCAGTGATTAAGATGCGTATGGCAGTGGATGGAGGATTGTGTCAGGTATGCCGTAAGAATCCGGGATACATAGTGCATCACAAGATTACACTGACGGCGGACAACATCAATGATCCGGATGTTTCACTATCATTTGAAAATTTGGAATATGTTTGCAAGTCTTGTCACGATGAGTTTGACGGACATGGTCTAAACAAGTCCAAACCGGCATGTGTTTTTGATGAATTCGGACAGCCGATTTCAATACGGACAATAGATCGGGACGCGGGCGAGATATACGAGCGCCGCAGATAGCCCCCCTCAAAAATTGAGCGGGGGCATAGGCAGAGGGACCGTGGGCGGGGATTGATTTAACACACAGGTTGTTCATAAGGGGGGTGTGGTATGAAGCGTAAAATATTTGATTCTGAGGAAATCGAAAAAGAAATCGAACGTGAAGAAAATCGCGACTCAGCGGCCGCATATTTAGAGAAACAAAGACGGATTAAGAAAGAGATAAATAGACTAAAAAAGCTATTCAAAGACATAGACGAAAATAAGAAAAAATTAGTATTCACAACAATCGATGATGTCGCTTTCATGACGATTACCATGCAGGACCTTCGGGAGAAAATCATCCGGGAAGGAACATCGTGCGAATATAAGAACGGAGAAAACCAGTACGGAACAAAACAGAGTCCGGATGCGCAGTTGTACCTGCAGCTCTCACAGAAGACAACACAGGCAATGAAGATACTTGTTGATTGTCTGCCGAAAACAAATAAAATTCATACAGTCCCGGAAGATGATTTTGACGATTTTGTGACAGGACGGGAGAACGTATAACGAAGGTCAGATATCCACTAACATATAATCCGGTACTGGAATACTGGGAATTGATTGAAAGCGGACAGGAAGTCGTATGCAACAAAATTTACCGGTGGTACAAGTACCTGGCACAGATCATCAACAATCCGGGAGAGTATTTTTATTCGGCAAAAAGAGCAAACCATATTCTGGAGTTCGCAGAAAATTACTGCAAGCTCTCAAAGGGAGCAGGAGCGGGTAAACCGGTTCGGTTAGAAATTTGGGAAAAGGCATTACTTGCTGCAATCTTCGGAATCATTGATATCAATGGGTATCGGTTGTGCCGGGAGGCACTGCTGATAGTAGGAAAGAAAAACGGTAAATCGCTTCTTGCTTCCATTGTGGGACTTTATCTCATGATTGGAGACGGAGAACCGGGACCGGAAGTGTACGCAGTAGCGACAAAGCGCGATCAGGCGAAAATCATATGGACTGAAGCGAAGCGAATGGTGCGGAAGTCTCCGACTTTGTTAAGAAGAATAAAGCCACTGGTCGCAGAGCTTTCGAGCGAATTATATAACGACGGAAGCTTCAAACCACTGGCATCCGATTCGGATACGTTAGATGGATTGAATGTACACGGCTGTCTGATGGACGAAATACATCAGTGGAAAAACGGAAAAGCTCTGTATGACATTATGGCAGATGGTACCACGGCACGGAATCAGCCGCTGATTTTTATAACGTCAACTGCAGGCACCATAAGGGAAGACATTTATGACCAAAAATACGAAGAAGCTGAACGTATCATCAATGGGTTGTTTGATGAAAAAGGGTACAAGGATCCGCATTTCTTCCCGTTCATCTATGAACTGGATAACCGAAAGGAGTGGACGGATGAGGGCTACTGGAAAAAAGCAAATCCGGGACTCGGAACAATAAAAAAGCTGGATCAGTTACGTGCAAAGGTAAAAAAAGCAATGGAAAATCCGGCGATGGTAAAGAACCTAGTATGTAAGGAGTTCAATATCAGAGAGACGTCAACAGAAGCATGGTT